>CADBAP010000095.1 GCA_902792685.1 uncultured Prevotellaceae bacterium | reverse complement strand
AACGGCTGCAAAGGTAGTGCAAGTCGAACGAAAAACCAAACATTTTTGGATTTTTCTGAGGCGTAGCCTATCTTCGACCGGAGGTCAAAGTTTCGATTAAGTGAGGACAACGCAAAATAAATTCGTTTATTTTTACCTACTTTTTTTGCATTTTCATCAGATTTCATTACTTTTGCAAAAGTTAAATCGAATCTAACCATAACGATAACCCCATGATTCATCCTTTGAGGAAAATACGGCAGACCATCAAGACGCATACCAATGTGACCATTATTATTGTGGCTGCATTGCTTATAGAGTTGATATCATTGGGGCAATACCTTTATATCCGTCAGGATATATCAAAGGATTTGGAGCGGGATGCTGAGCGCTATCTGACACTCAAAACGCTTATCACCAGGGATGTTCTGAATGCAAGTGAAAAGACGCTGCAGACGCACATGTTGGAAATTCAGCACAACCTGCACGAGCCTGACTCAATGTTTGAATCGGTACGCAAAATCGTGCAGATGCACCCCAACGCCATCGGTTCGGGCATCGCGTTTGTGCCTTATTACTATCCGCAGAAGGGACGGCTCTTCGAACCTTATGCCAGAAGACAAGACGGCAAGATTACAGTGAGGCAGGTGGCTGGCGAAAATCACGACTACACGAAGAGTGATTTCTACATAACGATGCTGGAGAAGAAGACCACATTGTGGACGAACCCTTATACCGACCAGATTGCCGGCGACACACTGGTGACGACGCTATCGGAGCCGTTTTTCGACGGAAAGGAGTTTATCGGTGTATTGTGTCTTGACATTACGCTTGAGTTGTTGGATGACACGCTGAATACGAGACTGAACTACCCATCGTCATATTGTATGCTGTTGACAGAAGATGGGAAACTCATCTCGCAACCGTCGCAGGAAGCTTATCGGAAACACGATATTCCACAGATTATCAATCTGGTTAATGACAAAACTGTTGAACGCAGAAAAAGCAACACAGAATGCGAAATTATTTCTTTCCGCGACAACCAGACCCATAAGAAAGGAACCATTTTCTATAAGGAGGTGGAGGGGAAGACCAAATGGAAGCTGGTATTGGTATGCTATAACGAAGAGGTCTATCACAATTTGTATGTCGTGACGGTCATTGTCTCCTGTCTGATGCTGATTGCGCTGATCATATTGAGCTTTATCATTCATCGGTTCATCAGAAACGAACGCCGGCTGAACGAGGTGAGATACGAACAGGAGCGCATCGCCAGTGAACTGCGCATTGCTACAAGTATCCAGATGTCAATGCTGCCACAGAAGAATGATATTCCTGAAGACTGTCAGGACATGATGGTGGCAGGAAAACTACTGCCGGCAAAGGCAGTGGGCGGCGACTTGTATGATTACTTCGTTCGCGACGGTAAACTGTTTTTCTGTATCGGTGACGTCAGCGGAAAGGGAGTTCCAGCAGCGATGGTGATGGCGGTAACACGTACGCTCTTCCGAGCATCAGCAGCACGTGAAAATCAACCAGCTCGTATCATGCAGGCCATCAATGATATGGTGGTGGTCAACAACGAGCGAGGATTCTTTGTCACCCTCTTTGTAGGTATTCTTGACTTGCCTACAGGAAGACTGCGCTATTGTAATGCTGGACATGATGCACCGATTCTGATAGGAGGTCAGGGAGGTCAAGGAGTTCAGGTAGTTCAGGACTTAACGGTGAAAGCCAATCTGCCGGTGGGCATCATAGAGCATTATGATTACGAATGGCAGGAATGCACCGTCAGTAGGGGAACATCACTCTTCCTCTTTACCGACGGCCTGACGGAAGCAATGAACAATCAACACCAGATGTTCGGAAGGGAAAGAGTAATGGAAAACCTAACCTCCATCATCCACCACCCATCACCCATCACCCTGTTACAAACAATGACCGAAAAGGTGCAGCAGTTTGTAGATGGGGCAGAGCAAAGCGATGACCTTACGATGCTTGCCATCCGCTATATGCCCGTCGATGAGAAATATAAGGTGTACGAACAGCTGACGTTGAAAAATGAAGTCAAAGAGGTGAGCCGACTGAACCAATTTGTCAAAGATACGACGGCACGCATTGGACTTGATACCGCCACCTCTTATAAAATACGTCTGGCATTGGAAGAGGCGGTTGTCAACGTCATCAACTACGCTTATTCCAAAACCAAACAAGGAGAGGTGATCATCGAAATGATGGCCAACGACAAGCACTTGAGAATCATCATCACCGACAGTGGTATGCATTTCGATCCCACGATGGCGGAGAAGCCCGATACGACGCTGGCTGTAGAGGAACGGCCCATTGGCAAAATGGGCATCCTGCTGATGCGCGAACTGATGGACACCATCAACTACGAACGCATCAACGGCAAAAACGTACTGAGAATGGAATTATTCATCAAACAACCATCAATATGATTAACATTACGATTCAAGAACTGGAAAAGGAGAACGAGGTTGTCCTGAAAGGTGAACTCGACACAGCTGCGGCTGAAGAAGTGGAACAGAAGTTGCGCCCGCTGTATGAAAGCAACGGGAAGGATGTAGTCATCGACTGCACAGAACTGGAGTATATCGCATCCAGTGGCCTGCGCATACTAATCAATATCCTAAAGGCTGCAAATAGTAACAACTGTAAGGTGATACTGCGCCATGTGAATGATGGTATTCGTACTGTACTACACATTACAGGCGTTGACGGTTTATTTGAAATAATCTAACATTATTCGCCATGCTCCGCTTCACCCATCACCCAACACCTTCTCCCTCCCTCACAGGAAGGGTCGGGGTGGGTATCCTCCTCCTGATGATGGCGTCGCCCGTCTTCGCACAAGAAGAACTGACGATAGATACCCTTGTTCAAACACCTCAACCCGCTGAGAAAATCAATCACTTCACGCTGGATTTGGATTTTCTGTCGCGAGGGGAACTGCGAAATGGTGGACTGCCGGGAGGCGACGATGACGATAAAGTGGTCGAAGATAAGTCGAGTTTCATCTTCGGACGAACCCGTCTGATTCTCGGCTACGAACGCGACTGGTTGCAGGCAAAAGTGAACGTGCAACACGCTGCCATCTGGGGCGATACCGAGGACGGGGCGTTCAGTCTCTATGAGGCATGGGTGAAAATGCAATCCAGGAATGGATGGTTTGCGCAGATTGGCCGTCAGATCCTGTCCTATGACGATGAGCGTATCATTGGTTCCAATGACTGGGCAATGGCAGCGAATTCGCACGATGCGTTGCGTCTGGGCTATGAACACAAATGGCACAAGGCTCACGTCATCCTGGCATACAATCAAAACGATGACAATACCAATGAGGGCGGCAACTTCTTTGATGCCGACAACGGCTATCAACCCTATAAGTCGATGATTACGGCCTGGTATCATTACGATGTACCCCGTTTCCCGTTGGGGGTGTCGCTGCTGTTCATGAACGTGGGTATGCAGTATGGCGAGAAAGGCGTCAACGACAAGACCTGTTTCCAGCAACTTTTTGGCGGATACGTATCCTTCAGTCCCAAGCGCTGGCTCATCGAAGCCTCCTATTATCGGCAGACGGGTAGGGAAGAGCACGACGTAAAGCTCAAAACCTGGATGGCAAGCGGCAAAGTCACATATACCCCATCCAAAATCTGTTCCATCGAAGCTGGCTACGACTACCTGAGCGGTGACAAGTATTTCTTTGTTCCCCCAAGTGGTTATGTCGGTTTGATGCGACATACTGTTGTCAGAGGTTTCAATCCCGTCTTTGGTACCCATCACAAGTTCTATGGTGCAATGGAGTTTTTCTATGTAGATACATACTATGGCGGCTTTACACCAGGACTGCAGAATGCCTTCATCGGTGCACATATTACACCTTTGAAAAATCTCGACATTTATGCCGACTATCACTATTATGCGACAGGTACGAAAATCCGAACACTCAACATGACGCTGGGGCATGGACTGGAACTCGAAACGGATTATACCATCATCAAAGACATCAAGGTGTCGGCAGGTTTCTCTTTCATGACAGGTACGAAGACGATGGAACAACTTCGCCGTGCCAGTGATGATAGCTGGTTGCGTTGGGCGTGGCTTTCGGTCAAAATCTCACCCCGCATCTTCTCGATTAAATGGTAAAATCGTAAAATGGTATAATTGTCAAATTGTAAATGGTTTACATCGATTTCCATCCTCAACTGTTGGATCTGACGGAAGCGTTGGCTGCCGTCAGTGCAGAACGACGTACCTATGCCTTACGTTACCGACGGGAGGAAGACCAGCGGCTCTGTCTGTCGGCATATCTGTTGCTGCAGCGAGCATTGCGTGAGGAGTTCGGTCTTTCAGAGGTGCCCCCCTTTTGTATCGGGGAGCATGGGAAACCCGCTTTGGAAGGATACTCGGATATCCATTTCAACCTGAGTCACTGTCAGGAGGCCGTAGCCTGTGTGGTCAGCACACACCTCGTCGGTATCGACATTGAGATGGTTGACAGTTACGATGAGGCGTTGCTACCCACCACGATGAATGAAAAAGAACAGCAGATGATTCTCGAATCGCCACACCCCGAAAGCACCTTTATACGCTTTTGGACGATGAAAGAGAGTTTGCTGAAGCTAACCGGCGAAGGTATCACGGACAACCTGCCATCCGTTCTTAGCAAGCTGGAGGCTACTGGCGAGTCACAAAATATATCATTTCAAACTACCTTCCACAACCGATATATCTATACGGTTGCCAGCAAGGAGCAAGATAAATTGTAAAATATCGTGCAAACCGAACGCAATAAAGCTCGCTTTAATTGCTGAGGTGCAGCCGATATTCAAAACGAAGTTTTAAATTGTAAAAATATAGCTATGAGTATCACATGTAGTCGTTGCGGAAACCTTCTCGCACCCAATGCACGTGCCTGCCCCGTTTGCGGCACACGAGTCAATCAACCTGATCAGACTGTTCGCATGCAACAGCCACAGCAGTATACACCACAGCCCTTTCCCCAAAAGAAAGGCAACAATACCATGCTGTTGGTCATCATCACGTTCCTGTTGATTATCGCCATCATCTTCCTGGCGGTGTTCCTGTTCAGAAACTCCGACAAGAAAAAGTCGGCAACACCTGTCAAGACTGAGCAGACGACAACCGTTCAGAAGGATATGCCTAAAGACCGGCTGGAACAGTTGGAGGAAGTGGTCGGCCAGCGTAACCTGTCAACGAGCGAGGTCGATGAACTTAGTGCCAACGACAAGCGCCTGTTGCGCAATTACATCTATGCTCGTCATGGATATGTGTTCAAGGACAGTCAGCTGAGCAATTACTTCGGACAATTCAGTTGGTATTCAGGCCGTTATACTTCGTCGGACCAGGTAGAACGGATGTTCAACTCATATGAGCGGGCTAATGTGCAGAAACTGACCGACAATACCGTCATCCAACAGCCATCATCCAGCACCCTGTCTGGCAACTACTATGAGTTTATCGGACATTGCAACATCCGTGCGTATCCCACTGAGTCGTCTGCCATCATCGCTACACGTGAAGATGGTGAGATATGTTACATCTCCAGTCGTGAGGGCGATTGGTACTATATTACCCTCGCCAACGGCACCCAAGGTTGGACGCATCGCCAGAACCTCCGTGCAGGAAGATAAAAAGTTGAGAACAAGCGAAACTTGAATTATTATAAGACTATAAACAGCAATGAGGCGGCAGGAAAAACTTGCCACCTCATTGTTTGCTTGTGGAGCTTTCTACACGCTTATTTCAGACTTCATTTTCGAGCGACGGCAAGACCTGAACCACCAACCGGCGCCTTATCCTCTAAAATCTCACACGCCCATCGAGGCCTGAACGTGCTATTTCCGATTTACCTGCACCGCTTGATCCTTGGATTCGGAACTACATCCTTGGAGCGATGTCTCGTTCCCTCGCCTTGCAAGGGAATTAAGCCGAATAACCTACTGTGCTTCGGTTAGGCAGCGAGAGCATACTGATTGTTGCCAATTAATTGTTTGTTCACTTCGTTTTAGGAGATAGCCAACGAGGCTCCGCGTGCTTACGTACCATTTCATCCCGCTGTCAAATCCAGTCAACCCCAGGAGTAATGCGTAAAGCGGGTGCAAAGATAACGATTAATTCTTAATTCTTAATGCTTAATGCTTATTTTTTTTGTTTTATTTGGTTTTTCGCTCACTAAATTGTACTTTTGCACACTAAATGCAATAAAACCACGTTTTCTAAGTTATTATAATAACTAAGAACGGTGTAAATAAACATATTAGAAATGAAAAGATATATCCTGTTTCTCCTGATTGCGATGTGCTCAATGGGCGTATATGCTCAGTCCCGAATGTCAGACAACCAGGTGATGGAATTTATTGTGAAGGAACACAAGAAGGGTACTTCGCAAGGTCAGATTGTCACCAAACTGATGCAAAGCGGTGTTGACATCAATCAGATTCGCCGAGTGAAAAAGATGTACGAGCGTATGCAGAGCAGTACGTCAATGGATCCGACATCATCTACTAGTTCAACTGACGACCGCTCCCGTTCAAACAATGTGAAGGATGACGACAATGAGAAGGCTGCTGCCAACTCCAACTACCGCGTTGCCAAAATGCGGGAGGAGTATTCGAACACGTACGACGAGAACGATGAAGAATTCATGACGATGCAACAGGAGATGGACGATTGGATGCCTACCGATACTATTGCAATGTTCAAACAGTTGCAGAAAGAACTGGAAAAGAACAAGAAGAAAGTGTTCGGCCGAGACATCTTCAACAAGAAGAACCTGACGTTTGAACCCAACATGAATATTGCTACGCCGAGGAACTATGTGTTAGGTCCTGGCGATGCCGTCTATATCGACATCTATGGCGCTTCACAGAAAACAGTATCGGCAACGGTATCGCCTGACGGCTATATCACCATCGAAGGCTTTGGGCCGATTCATGTCAGCGGACTGACCATCAGTCAGGCTAATTCCCGTATCAAGAGCAATCTGGGTGCACGCTACAGCAGTTCTAAGATTCAGTTGTCGCTGGGTCAGACACGCACCATCACCGTCAATGTGATGGGAGAGGTGAAGAAGCCGGGTACTTATACGCTGTCGGCATTTGCTTCTGTGTTCCACGCTTTATATATGGCAGGCGGTCCGAACGACTTGGGTACGCTGCGTAATGTGAAGGTCTATCGTGACAACCATCTGGTAACGACAGTCGATGTCTATGACTATATCCTCAATGGCAAGTTGACGGGCAATATCAAGCTGACTGACAACGACGTCATTGCTGTCGGTCCTTACGACTGCTTGGTGAACATCACAGGTAAGGTGAAGCGTCCGATGTACTACGAAATGAAGAAGAGCGAGAGTGTTGGCACGCTGATCCGCTACGCCGGAGGTTTTGCCGGTGATGCTTACACGCAGTCGGTACGTGTTGTCAGAAAGAACGGACGTTTGTATTCCGTGTATAACGTCAACGAGTTCGACATGAGTTCCTTCCATGTGGCAGATGACGACTCTGTAAGCGTTGACTCCATCATCCCACGCTTTGAAAATATGGTGCAGATCAAGGGTGCTGTGTTCCGTCCTGGTATGTATCAGGTGGGCGACGACATCAACAGTGTGCGCACCCTGATTGAAGCAGCCGACGGTCTGACGGAGTTTGCATTCACCAACCGTGCCGTCATGCATCGCATGAAACCCACTCGCACGCTGGAGGTTATTCCTGTTGACGTGAAGGGCATCATGGACGGCACCATTGCCGATATCCCGTTGCAGAATGAGGATGTACTGTTCATCCCCAGTATCGAGGAAACAGAAACAGACAAGACGCTGACCATCTATGGCGAAGTGCGCTATCCGGGTACTTATAAATATGCTGACAACGAAACCCTTGAGGACTTCGTGCTGCAAGCTGGTGGCCTGAAGGAAACGGCCTCTACGGTCAAAGTCGATGTGTCGCGCCGTATTGTCAATGCCAATGCGCTGACCACCGACTCCATTACTGCGCATACCTATAACTTCTCGTTGAAGGAAGGATTTGTGGTTGACGGTCAGCCGGGCTTCGTGCTGCAACCTTACGACGAAGTGTTTGTGCGCAAGAGTCCGGGTTTCAACAAGCAGGAGAATGTCATTGTTGCTGGCGAGGTGTTGTTCTCTGGAACTTACACGCTGTCAAAGCGCAACACCCGTTTGAGCGACGTGATCAAGATGGCTGGCGGCCCCAATGATATCGCCTATGTCAAAGGTGCCCGTTTGGAGCGCAAAGCCAACGATGATGAGAAGAAACGTATGGAAGACATCTTCAAGATGGCTCGTGAGCAACAGCAGAAGAACCTGATGGAACTGGCAGCGAACAGCCAGAACGCCAACGTTCTTCAGGTAGCTCAGCAGAATCAAGGTGTGGCATTGGAGAAATTCTACGTCCCCGACTACTATCCCGTAGGTATTGAACTCGACAAGGCATTGGCTAATCCAGGTTGCGATGACGACATCATCCTGCGTGAGGGTGATCGTATCACCATTCCGCAATACAATGGAACGGTGAAGATCAACGGTGCCGTCATGCACTCCACCTCTGTGGCCTATGTCAAGGGTAAGAGCGTTGACTACTATATCGACCAGGCAGGAGGCTTTGCCAGCGATGCCAAGAAGAGCCGCACCTATATTCTATATATGAACGGCAAGGGAGCCAGGGTAGGGCATAATGCAAAAGTTCGTCCAGGCTGTGAGATCTTCGTTCCGACGAAGGCACAGGCCAAGATGAGTGTTGCCGAGAAGCTGGCTGTCGGCACTGGTGTTACCAGCATCGCCACCATGATTGCTACATTGGCTAATGTATTGAAGTAAGAAAAGAATGGAAAACGAAAATAAGCAAAAAGCCCCTATTGATTTAGGGAAGATATTCAAAACGCTTGGGAAGAACAAGAAGTACTTCTTCATCGTCCTGCCTATTGTGTTTGTGTTGTCGTGTGTCTATATCCTCAGCATTCCGCGATACTACAAGACGGATATCATCATTGCACCCGAAATAGAGAATCTGAAGTCAAGTGGCTCGCTGGGTTCTTTGGCTTCCAGTTTCGGACTGAACTTGTCGAACCTGCAATCCAACGATGCCATCACTCCCATGCTGTATCCGGAACTGATCAAGGACTACGGATTTGTGGCAAGTTTCTGGGAAGTACCTGTTGAAGACAAGAAAGAGGACATCAAAACCACCTACTTCGATTATCTGCAGAACCACCAGAAGAGCGCATGGTGGACGCCTGCTATAGAAGGACTCCGAAATCTGTTTGGAAAAGAGGATGAAGAGGGAAAAGCGAGCAGCAGCAAGAAAAGTTCTCAGATAAATCCCTATGCCCTCACCAAGAAACAAAGCGATGTGGTAAAAGCAATACAAGGGAGCGTCAAACTGAGTTACGACAAGAAGACGTACGCTATCACCATCAGCGTACAAGACCAGAGTCCAGTCATCTGTAAAACGATTGCAGATACGGTAACCCATAAGCTTCAGGAATTCATTACCGACTACCGTACCCGTAAGGCCCG
>CADBAP010000094.1 GCA_902792685.1 uncultured Prevotellaceae bacterium | reverse complement strand
TTCCGTCATAAAGACAGAAACACGGCTACAAAGGTAGTGCAAACCGAGCGAAATACAAAATAAATTCGCATTTATTTTTATTGCCGAGGTGCCGCCTACCTTCGAGACGGCAGTCTCAAAGGTACGATTAAATGAGAACAAAACAAAATAAAATGCCAAAATTTTTATTTTTGTTTTGTCGAATGCTAGTACCTTCGGCAAAGCCAAAGGTAGTGCAGCCTACCTTATTTAAAGGTACGATTAAATGAGGAAAGTGCAAAGAAAAAAAGATTTTTCTGGAACACCTGCATAACCCTGTGTTTGAGAATTGAAAAAAACAGGAAAACCCGCGATTGAACGGGAGCAGAGTCGAACTTGTTCGAACTATGCCGAGTGTTAGCGGGTTTGAAGAAGTCCACAGAATTGTTTATTGTTGAAGGATTCAAGTTTGTTATTAGGGTGCAATGGTAATATCTGTTTTTCAGATTCTGAAAGAATCGATGTTTTTGCCCATGTCAGTATGTAAGGTCTCAGAATGAGACTAAGATGCAAGGCGGAGTTTTTTATCTGTAAACTTGTTTATAAGGAAAAAACTTTGCTTTGCATCTTAAAAGGGCAGAAAGCACTTACATACTGGCATGGGGGTTATTATTGTTTTTTTCTCAATAAAAATATGAAAATCAAACACAGGAGTTTACTGGTGACCCATTTTTCTTTCAATTTCGAACCGATGGAGCAGGACAACTGCCAAGGGACTGGTGAGCGAGTAGCAGGGTACTTCACGTGTGCCGCCGTTGTTCTATTTCCCTGTGCGAATGAACTGCAGGGCGCGGTCGAGTTGGGTATCCTGACCGGTAGCATTGAAGAGCGGGATGTCAAAATCGACTTCTATGTCGGGGGTGATACCCTCTGCTTCGATGATTTTCTTGTCGAGGGTGAAGGAGGCCATTGACGGCACTTTGCCAAAGACGGGGGTGACACCATTGACACCGATATAGCCGGCATAGTTAAAGGAGTTGTACTCATTGTCAACCAGGGCGCATATCGCGCCATAGGAACGCTTGCCGAGGGTGGTGCCATTGGGCATCGTCTTGACACAAAGGGCTGACGTTTCCGACATACTGACGGAAAAACAGTTGGTCATGATGACCACCGGCTCCGTGATGGTTTCGTGGGGTTGTTCCATGCTGCCCACGATGGCAGGCATCAGGGGCGAGTATTCGTAGCGTCCTGTGCCGCGTTTGAAGCGCTGATAACCGAAATGTATGCCGCCGGCAGGTACCAGGGATCCCACCACGTACTGTGAATCGTCCATATTGCCGCCGCCGTTGTTGCGTACATCAATGATGACACCGCCCAGGGTGCCGTTCTTGTGGAGCTGCTGGACGGCATCGAACCATGACTGCCACACCTCTTTCATCTGATTGACATGTTGCTGGGTGGCAGGTACGCTCAAGTCGAATATCGAAGCACATTCTTCGTCGTTCAGATAGCTACTCAACTCGAAACCTGTGAATCCGAAATAGGCGATGTTGCCCTTCAACAGGGCATATTTGACGCCGATACCATTCTCGTAAAATGCAGGATCGATATAGTCGAAGCCTGGAACGTTGAGGAAACTGTACTGTATGACCAGACGATTCCACATGGCAATGGCTTCTCCGATCGAATGACCACCTATCTGATTCAGATCTGTTGCAAGATCCTCTATCTGCTGCAACTCGAAGGTTTCATAGTCGGTTAGCGACGGCTTGGCATCCAGTTCTTTTTTTCTGGCTTTCATCCACTGAAAACCCATGCCCTCTGTCTTGTAAAAAGCCGAATAGATAGTGTTAAAATCGGTGGCGTGTTCCTTTACAATCGGATTTCCGTCGGCATCGGTCTCTATCTCTCCATGGGCGACGTCGGCATAATAGCGCAGGCTGAATGTGATTTCTGACGTATTGTAGTCATCGCGCTTTGCGAATCTTTCATCACTTGGCCGGCACATAACCGATGAACCGGTCATGTGATTCTTCACTGCCATATGGAAGTGGCCGTCGTGCAGCGGACCGAGGAACTTATCCAGGAGTTCCTTCAACTCGGCATCGGTCACGGGATTGTTCTTGTCGCGCTTGTCGAGGGCTGCAAACTGTGGGTAGAACTCCTGATAGGCTGCATCCCAGTCGACACCTTGCTCTGCCTCAAAGTCCCAAAGGGCATAGTATTGGTTCAAGCCATTCCACATCACGTTGAATTTAGCTGCAAAGGAGTTTTCGGCAGCACCGAATACCATTGCATCGTTATGGTCGTAAGCCAGCAGTTCATCACTCTGTTCGCGACACGACCAGGCGGTCATCAGCAGGAGTCCTGCTCCTATGATGGATAATATCTTGTGTTTCATTTCTGTCATATTTTAAAAGATGTAGAAGCCGCCCAGTTGGAAAGCGGTCGTGTTGTTGTAACGATAGTCTTTGACTCGCATATACTGCTTGGTGGTGCTGGTGACATCATAGTAGTAGCGCACCTCGGCCTGTGCCGCCCAATGAGGGGAAAAGCGATACTCTACACCGATGCCGCCCAGGAAACCGAAATCCCAGCGCTGGTCGGACTCGGAGTTGAACTTCACCTTCTCGGAAAAATGAATGACCTGATCCGAAAAGTTGTTGAAATCGCTGCCGCTCCGGTTGCTGTTGATCCAATAGCCGCCGTACATACCCAGGTTGCAGAACCCACGCACCTTTCCGCCTCCAAAGCTGAAGGAGGCCATGACGGGCAGCAGCAGATAGTCGTTCTGGTACTTGTAGTTCATCTCGCTAAGCTGCACACGATGTTTCCGGTAGTTTTTCTGTGTCCAGCTCAGGTCGGCACGCACGGCCAGCCAGTCGTTGATGTCGTACTGTCCGGAGACCCCTATCGTGGCTCCCAGGCGGCCGTCAATGTCGTAGTCGGTCATGTACTGTTTGTCCATTGAGAACACATTGTAGTCGATGCCTCCTGTAACGCCAATTCTCCATTGTGCGTGAACGACCAGCACCGTCAGCAATGTGATGGCTGTCAAAATGATTCTTTTCTTCATTGTTTTTTGTATTGATAAATGTTTCGTTTTGGATACAGGTTAAAGGTACGTGTTATCGTCAATGCCCTTGAACATCACGAGGAACCGGTTGGCTCGCAGCTTGCAGCGGTCAGCCTCGTTTTTGTATTTCTCTGGAATGGTCTTGCCTGAATATTCCTCTATGAACGGGGTTTTCTTGAGGGTTGCTATATCGGGGTTTATCACGCCTTCTGCTTTCTTAACAGTCAAGCGTAACAGTCGTTTACCGTCGAACCACATACGTAGTTCGTAAGGAACCATTTTGCCATCGTGGACAACGTCGGGTGTAATCGCATAGATGAACATCACCCGTCCCTTGTTGTCATAGAGGTATTCTTCGTAGAACTCACGGGCAGCAAAATTATATTTCGCCGTCGCAAAACGAAGGAAGTGAGGAGGATAGGGATCGCCCTCATACTTTGGCGGCAGCTCACCATAATACATACGGATGTTTTCATGATGTGGTCCTGTGGCAGGAAGATTCTGTACCACACGCAGGTCGAAGTATTCAGGCGGCATCGCATAATTGCCGTCCTCGTCAGGCGTCATCAGGTCCATCATCTCGTGGACAGCCTGATATTCCTTGCGAATGCTTTCAATCGTGTTTTGTGCATCAATGGGTAAATACGATGCAACGCCCAATAGTAAGGATAAAAATAATTTCTTTTTCATAGACGCTCTTTGGTTATTATTCATAGATACAACGGATGGACTGTATGACGGTAGCGGAAGCTCCCACAGATCCTGTATGCTGGATATGGATGCCGTCAAAACGATTGGGTTGGTCGATAGTAGCTGTCAGTTGTTGATGCTGGTCACCATTTTCGATCTGGGCAGATAACGTATTTCCCTTTGCCGCGAGTGTGATGCGACAGCCTTTCTTGAAGAGTTCACATTTTTCAGCAGGGCATAATGGAGTAACATCCCCCTCGTGATAAGCAACCAATACAACCTCTACCGCTCTGTCGTAGGCAGGTGTGCGTACAAAACGGAGTCCGTAGCCAGTCAAAGTATGGGTGTCAAATTTGATGCATATATCCAAATACTGACCTGTAGCACTACCGAAACCCTGTCCGGCTGATTTACAAGGTGAGAGTTCCATTGTCAGCGTCTGGTCACGGTAAGTTTCATCCGTTTTTCCTGTGTACATCATCCGTGCACCACGAACATGCTGAATCATACCGTAGCAACCTTCTGCACCATCCATTCCTTCACCATAACACCAGGCAGACTTGTTTGTGTTTACACTCCAGTCGTAGTTGGCTGTATCTTTTGGCTTGTAGGCATCCAACGTCCACCGATCCTGTTCCAATATCGGTTGGTTTGCCAGAGGCAACAGGGGTGTCGTCACAGGCATAGGAACATCGGGAGGTGTCGGTACGTCAAGCGGTTTCCCGTTTAACGTGCAATTTTCCATGAGGCAGAATTTCTTCGGATCAGGTTTCTTCGTCCATTCGATCGTCAGGTTGGGGTCGTCACTTGTCCAGCGGCAGTTGCGCATCGTCACGGGATCGGAAACTTTTGTCAGATATTGTACACCCCGCACTTTTGTGTAGATGTCACAATCCTCAAAAACGGCTCCTTGCGGAGAGGTGCAATAGAAAGGCTTACTGGAAAAGAACGTAAAGCGACAGTGCCGATAGGTGCCGGTTCCACAGAGTGCATCATCGGTACATTCAAAATAACAATCTTCAAACAGCGCATGTCGTGCTCCAGCAAAAGGACATAGGTTTAATCGGGAGATAAAACGACAGCGATGAGCCTCATACCGGTCACCATTGCAAATAATCAATTGTGCTTGCACAATGGCATCGGCACGATGCTTCCGACTCTGTCGTGGATCACGCTTGTAATCAAGGTCCACATTACAATAATTGCCGAATGTCAGGTTCTCGACCAAGATATCATCACCCGTGATATGCAACATGGTGAAATTGCCCTCTGCCCCCTGTGTCTGTCCGCGATTACTCGCCAGCACTACATCTTCTGGATTTTCTCCCATACCGATGATGCGTGTCTTGTTCAAATGCAATTTCATACCATAAGGGATGTTGTCGCCAGGTTCCGGCCTGCGGATAACGGGATCGTCAGGATTGTCTATCCAATAGACTCCTGGGGCGATATGTATGGTCGTCCACACGTTATCATCGGCAAACGTTTCTGCTTTGCGTAATGCTTCGTTAACAGTAGCAAATACTCCTTTCTTTGCATTTGTCTTTTTGAGAGGACTTACATAGAGGTGATGTTCTGATTGGGAAAATACTGAAACGTGCCAAAACAGGAACATAATGAACAAACACAATGTTCTATAATGTTCATGGTTGTCATCAGTTGTCATCTTCCTCATAAACTTTCCGACTCGTCGATTCATGGTTTTCGTGTTTAGGTACGGCACAAAGATACAACGAATAATCGAAAGGAGCAAAGCAATAATAAAAAAAGTAAATCAAAACCATTACTTTTTGCAAGAATACGCACTTTTCCATAAACAACCAAATTTTGGAACAGCGAATACAAAGAAATGCTTGCATTTCATTTGTTGAGTCGTGAGAAAATTGACTGAAGGGTAAATCTTCATTTCAAAATGATCACCAGAACCGACCCAGTGATTTCTCACGCTCGAAAGTAAAAATAAATCGATAATTTATTTTGTACTTTCCTCGCTGAATCGTAATTTTAAATAAGTTACTTGCGCTCGAGAAAACAAAGAAAAACAAGTTTTCCTTTGGTTTTCTTCTCGCTGAATCGTAACTTTGTAGGCAGAATAATCCTACTGATCCCAATATCGACCAGATGCTTGTGAAGGTTAGTGTAGATGTTCCTACTGCCGTACTGAGCAGCTTCGACGAGAAGTCTATGGGCGCAGCCTTTGTCCGTCGTCTTCCCAAGACTACCAATCAGATAGATAATGACACGAAGATGGTATTCATCAAGGGCGAGGACATCATGGGTCGTCCTTTGACGGAGTGGTTTGAGACCACAAGACTGTACCTTCGTGGCGGCTACATAGCTATAGAGAAACCTCGCGACGCGCAGCTGGTGCATCTGATGGAGAACATAGCAGAGCATGTTTCAAGTGCAGAGCATGATATTCTCAACCGCTACGGCAACGTAAACATTATTCCTGCTAATGCTGATGCGGCACCCCACAGAGTATCCTCTCACATGGAGCGTTTCAAGAACCGCATAGCCAACATGAAGTTGGCAAGCAGCCGCGCAGCAAGTGAAGGCGACCCCGTAGCCGAGATGGTTATCTTTGCTATCGATGGTTACTATCACCATATACCTTATCAGGGCACTTCTGTAAACAGCTCATATTCCGACAATAGCGATGTTGAAGTAGCAGGTTCGCCAACAACCGTTAATAAAGAATACACCAAGAACAGCAGCGGTATGATGGCTGACGGCGCTGCCCAGTGGCTCAACAACCGCGAGAAGTCCAAGCAGGCGTCAAAGTCACACCGTTACACTCGTGCCGACGGCAGCGGTGCCATCAACGACCTGATGAGTGCCAGCGAGGAATATACCTTCCAGGAGTGGCTTGCAACATGGTCTTGGGACGCCTGGGAAGCACGTCGCAAGCAAAATGCCTATACAGAGACTATGCGTATCTGGGGTGCTCACAATATAGATACCAACAAGGACTATTACTTCGTAGAGCAGAAAGTGCTGGCATCTGTCGGCGGCAAGAAAGACGGCGATGCCCGTTTCGACCCTCAGCAGACTCTCTATCCAGGTCCTTACTCGGAAGGCGAATGGATTGAAGCCAACTGCGATTATGAAGGTGAGCACATGGTGAAGTACTACGGGTCGTGGTTTCAGGAGGGCAACTTCAATATGAACATCACTGGTGCCGGTGAAATAAAGTTAGAAGATGCTGTTCCCGATACCGACAACAACAACGTCAGCCGTTCGGTAGCTGTAGGAACGTCTTCTTCCAACACCATCGGCTTCTCTTTCGGCGGTCTCATTGGCGAAAGCCCCAGTTTGTCGTTAGGCTTTAACTACGGTCACACTGAAGGCAGCTCATACACAATGACAACCACGAACAACGCAAGGGAACTGCGTTGTGCAAAGAACACCGAAGGCAACAAGGTGTCGTGGACATATACCAACAGCCAGTCTATTATCTCAGACTCTGACGAGGATGAGCACATCATGGCTTCTGACGCCATCACTAACGATGTTGACATCGATAACCAGGTATGCTGGTCGGTAGCCAACCCAGAAGGAGCATACACCTTAGAATACTACGGTGAGCCGAAGATGAAGTGTCTGTTCATCAAGGAAAACGGCGATGAGCACGGCACGACAACGTGGCCTAACAGAACCCCCAACACACAGGTTCTACTCATACCTAACCGTGCTGAGCAGGTTTGGTATATGGACATCACCTTCCCGGAGATTGGTCAGGAAGGTCACCTCGGTGACAAAGGCAAACTCGTGGAGTATCTGCAGCGCCAGTTCCCCAGCATCTATCAGACAGAGTTAAGGCTTGCCGACCAGACCGCGGAGAGCGAAAATACCATCAAGCAACTCGTAGATTACACCAACGAAGTGCTGAACAACAGCGA
>CADBAP010000093.1 GCA_902792685.1 uncultured Prevotellaceae bacterium | reverse complement strand
GCACTCTTAACATCGAGATACAATGGTTCGCCCTCTGCGCCTGGCTCCTTTGTACGGTCGAGTACGGCAATGCGCTTTGCTGTCTTTGGAACAGCTGCGAGCAAGTGCTTTACAGAGAATGGACGATAGAGGTGAACAGCCACCATACCTACCTTTTCGCCCTGAGCGGTCAGGTGGTCGATAGCTTCGCGGGCAGCCTCTGTAGCAGAACCCATCAGGATGATCACACGGTCAGCATCCTTTGCTCCGTAATAATCGAAGAGGTGATATTCGCGACCAGTGATTTCAGAAACTTTCTGCAGGTAGTATTCAACTACTTCAGGTACCTTATCGTAAGCAGCGTTGCAAGCCTCACGGTGTGTGAAGAATGTCTCTGGGTTCTCAGCAGTACCGCGAGTCATCGGACGCTCAGGAGTGAGTGCACGATTGCGGAAACGCTCTACATCAGCTGGATCAACGAGCTTGGCGATGTCTTCCTGATCCATCACCTCAATCTTGTGATACTCATGAGAAGTACGGAAACCATCGAAGAAGTTTACGAAAGGAATCTCAGTCTTCAGGGTAGCGAGGTGAGGAACAGCCGTCAGGTCCATAACCTCCTGAACAGAACCTGAGCAGAACATTGCGAAACCTGTCTGACGACAAGCCATCACGTCCTGGTGGTCACCGAAGATACAGAGAGAGTGTGAAGCGAGCGTACGGGCAGAAACGTCGAATACGCAAGGCAGCATCTCACCTGCAATCTTGTACATGTTTGGAATCATGAGCAGCAGACCCTGAGAAGCGGTAAAGGTTGTGGTCAGGGCACCTGCCTGCAGTGATCCGTGAAGAGCACCGGCAGCACCACCTTCTGACTGCATTTCCTGTACGCTGACAGTCTGTCCCCAAAGGTTCTTACGACCACGGGCAGCCCACTCATCAACATGTTCCGCCATTGGTGAGGACGGAGTGATAGGGTAGATAGCAGCTACTTCAGAGAACATATAGCTCACGTGAGCAGCAGCCTCGTTACCATCACAAGTGATAAACTTTTTTTCTTTAGCCATTTTGTTTTACTAATTAGTTAATGTTAATGTATAATGTTTGTTGTTCTCGATAAATCTTTTTTCTAGGAGGTTCTAGTTTTTCCTAATATAGGAAGCCGAAAAGCCATAGCGGAATGCGGTTGTCCTTGCCGATCTCCGTATTGTAACGGGCATAGATGGTGTCAGGACTGAGGCGGATTTTGGTGTTTTCCGCATCGCATATCCGGAATTTCTTTTTTTCGTCAATGATATAGAAGCCGTCTTTCGTACCTTGATTGACCTTATGGTCTTTCCACAGGGAGTTGACGAAAAATGTTTCCATCGCATCCTGTTTGTTGGCATTGATGTTATAGATGGCGTATATCAGGTTGGAATTGTGGAGCATTACCTTCGAGGGCTTCTTGGGGAATTGCTGTCCGACGGGGTATATGAGGTTGATGAGTCGTGCATCAGCCAGATATTTGATGTAGTTCATCACGGTGGCGCGACTGGTTTTGATCTCATGGGCCAACTTACTGATATTGGGTGCTTTCGGACCTTCTACCGCCAGCATATAGAACAGTTTCTTGATCTTGGTGAGGTATTTCAGCTCAATCTGCTTGATGAGCAGGATATCCACTTCTGTCATCATATTCATCGTCTTCAGCAGGTTCTCGGAAAAGTTGCGCTGCTCCAGGAAGAACGGATAGAATCCATGATGGACGTAGCTCATGAAGTATTTGGCAGGACTGGCCTTCGGCAGAATCTGCTTGACAATGCGCTCGTGATCATTGAGAATTTCGTCGAGCGTGTATGCCCGGAAGTTATTGCCTGTCTGTAAGTTCAAGAATTCGCGGAACGAAAATCCTCTGAGGTTGTAACTCTTCACGATGCCGTTCAGTTCAGGGTTCTCGTCTTTCAGGCGCATCACACTCGACCCCGTGAATACAATTCTCAGGTTGGGGTATTGGTCATAGCACTTGCGCAGTTCTGAACTCCATTCCGGATGCTTGAAAACCTGATCGATCAGCAGTACGCGTCCGCCCCTGCGGTAGAATTCTCCTGCAAAATCGGCAATGCCCATCCCCTGAAAATAGAAATTGTTCATGTTGATGTACAGACATTGGTGGTCGTGCGGGCCAAACTTTTCCTTGGCATACTGCAGTAAGAATGTGCTTTTTCCTACACCTCGTGTACCCTTAATGCCCACCATGCGGTCGTTCCAGTTGATCTCGTCCATCAGACTGCGATGCACTGGAGCGTTCGTATGTTCCACTAAATAGCTGTGCGTACGGAAGAAAGCATCCATGTAATGATTTGTTTTTTCGTTAACGATTAATATCCGAATTCGTCCTGCAAAGATACTATTTTTTTTCGAAATCGCCAACTCTACTTTACAAAATCTCATTATTTTCACTTTTTTTGCATTTCTTCGTGTGCTTTTCAGTAAAATGTATTATCTTCGCAGCCATGAAACTGCATATCTTTAATCCAGAACACGATCTCGCTTTGGCGTTCGGCGGAGCCAATTTTACGGCACCGCATGCCGGCCGACAGTTACGGGCAGACCTCGGATATCTGCCTGCAGTGTGGGCTTCCGATGGCGATTTTGTGCTGGTTGATGATGTGGAGGCTGCTTTGGAGCGAGTACGTCATTTGGGTGCTCGTGTCAAAGAGGTGGCATTCGTCACCAAGGATGATCTGAAAGCGTTGCCGTTTCTGAAGAATCGTTCGGAAGAACATCCTGATTCATTGCCGGTTATGAGTATTGACCCTTGGGGATGGGATGCGGCATTGTGTGACCAGCTTGCACGAAACGGTGTTCCAGCGGTTTGTTTGCCTGACGAACAACAGCTGGACAACATCCGTTCACTCAGCAACAGGAAGTTTGCTGCTGATGTTCTGTCCCAGTTGGTGGGCAATGATGAACGGTTGGTGGGCAAGAGTGCGTACATAGAAGATATGGATACACTTCGCCAGCGAGTAGGGGAGTGGCGACATTGTGTGCTGAAAGCCCCTTGGAGCAGTAGTGGACGAGGCATCCGCTATGTACAGGAGGTGATGGACGAACCGCTTATTCGTTGGGCTGAGCACATCCTTGATCGTCAGGGAGGTATCATGATAGAGCCTTATTATAATAAGGTGGCGGATTTCGGAATGGAGTTTGAGTCGTTTGCTGATGGCGTTCGTTATGTGGGACTGTCGCTGTTCCAAACGATCAATGGTGCCTATGCAGGCAGTATTCTGACCCAAGAGCATGTCAAACGTGAGCTGTTGGCACGTTATCTGCCGTCAGGACTACTGGATGAGGTGCGCCAACGAATCATCGATGTCTTGTCGCCGTTATTCAAGAACCGTTATCTTGGACCATTTGGTATTGATATGATGATTTGCACGTCTCGCCGCTTGCATCCTTGTGTGGAAATCAATCTGCGTCGAACGATGGGACATGTGGCGATTGCCCTGACGCCAGAACTCGTTGGCGCCAAAGAACTGATGCGTATCGACTACGAACATACGCGTTATCATCTGCGTGTCAGACCCTATAAAAGTGAAATAAACAACGATATCTTATGAAACATCTACTATTAACAATGTGTATAATGTGTGGAATGACTTCCGCCTATGCACAGTCCAATTACAAATCAGCTGTGTGGAGTCCTGATAATGGCAACGGAACCTACACGAATCCTGTCATCAATGCAGACTATAGCGATCCCGACGTCTGTGTGGGTGCTTCCGGTGAGGACTATTACCTCACGGCAAGTTCCTTCCAGTGTATTCCGGGCCTGCCGATTCTTCATTCCAAAGACTTGGTGAACTGGGAAATTGTCAACTATGCGATTCAGGGAGGACTGGAGCCTAAGAGCGAGTTCGACAAACCTTCACACGGAAATGGTGTCTGGGCACCATCAATCCGTTATCACAATGGTGAATATTATATTCTCTGGGGAGACCCAGACTACGGCGTGATGATGGTGAAAACCAATGATCCTGCTGGCGAATGGACCAGACCTCAGTGCATCATTCCTGGTAAGGGAATGATTGATACGACACCCTTGTGGGACGATGATGGTCGCTGTTACCTTGTCAACGGTTGGGCGAATTCCCGATCCAAGTTTGCTTCTGTCATCACTGTGCGTGAGATGAAAGCCGACCTTTCTGCACCTATCGGTAATCCGGTTATCGTCTTCGACGGAAACGGTAATGAGAATCACACCTGCGAAGGCCCGAAGTTCTACAAGCGTGACGGCTGGTACTGGTTGATGTTCCCCGCTGGTGGTGTGCCCACAGGATTCCAAGTCGCTGCCAGAAGCAAATCGCCTTTCGGCCCCTATGAGTCTAAGGTGGTATTGGCACAAGGCAAGACCGATATCAACGGACCGCATCAGGGCGGTTGGATACATACCAAATATGGAGAGGACTGGTTCCTGCACTTCCAGGACAAGGAGGCATACGGTCGTGTGGTACATCTGCAGCCCGTTACATGGAAAGACAATTGGCCTGTGATGGGTAAGGTGCCTGCCAAAGGCTATTGTGGTGAGCCTGTTCTGACCTACCAGAAGCCTAAGACGGCAGGTAAGGTGCTTGTTGTCAATCCCGTTGAGAGTGATGAGTTCAATACCACTACCTTGGGTTTGCAATGGCAGTGGCATGCAAACTTCGACCAGAAATTCGGAATGCCGACACCTTGGGGCGTTTATCGTGTGTATTGTTATAAGGCGGGCAGTCCTGACAACCTCAGCATTCCTGCTGCGGGCGAAGAGCAGGATGCACGCATCTGGAACATTCCCAACCTGCTGTTGCAGAAGACACCGGCTGATAATTTCACCGCTACCACGAAGATTCGTATGACGGCGAAAGCTGAAAATCAGTTTGGTGGCCTCATCATGATGGGTTTGAACTATAGTGCGTTGGTTGTCAAACGGGTAGGCGACGAGTTCCAGTTGCAGCGTATCACCTGTATCAATGCCGACAAAGGGAAACCGGAAACTGTTGAGGTGCTGGCAACCTTCAAGCCGACTGAGGTCGATCAGATTACCTATCATCCGGCGATTCATGAAGATATCTATCTTCGTTTGAATGTGAAATACATCGGAGGGAAAGATGCTGACGGTGCCAACAAACACGAAGCACGTGTGGAGTTCGCTTATTCCACAGATGGAAAGAAGTTCAAGACGGCTGGTGAACCCTTCACCATGCGTCAGGGAAAATGGATCGGAGCGAAAGTGGGATTTGTCGCAGCCCAGCCCTCAGGCAAAGAAGATCGCGGTTGGATTGATATCGACTGGTTCCGGATGACCAAATAATATATTGAGGTAACGAATCAAAAAGAGAGTGCACCAAAACTGGTGCACTCTCTTTTTTCTCTATACATGCTTCCTTATTTCGGTATGGATGGACCTTCCGGATCTGGAATCGCATAGAGGATGATAACAGCTAATGCAATGATAGCTGCTATCAAACTCAGAAGTATGAATAGGATGCGAGCAAATAGCTTACGGCGTCTAGCAGCAGTCAGTCGCTTGTTCTTCTCACGCTCAGCAGAGTCACGCTTGTGCTTTCTCTTGCTGCTGTGATGATGATGGTGGCCACTGCTGTGCTGGTGGCTGCTATGGGTGCTCTCACCACTGTGGTGGTGATGCGTATGCTGTCCTGATTGTGTGTCTGTTATTTGTTCTGTACTCATTATTTTTACTTTTGCGGCTGCAAAGGTACATACAAAAATCGACATAACAAAGCGTTATGCCGATTTTCTTGCTTTTTGACCTTCGACCTGATGAATTGCAGGCCTTCAGGCTATGGATTTATTCCGCTCTTACAAGCTGCATGCAACGGTGAGTCCAGCCATTACGATGCTGACCATAGACATCAGTTTGATGAGGATGTTCAGTGAAGGACCGGAGGTATCTTTGAACGGGTCACCGACAGTATCACCGACGATGGTTGCCTTGTGAGCAAACGAACCCTTACCACCGAAGTTGCCTTCTTC
>CADBAP010000092.1 GCA_902792685.1 uncultured Prevotellaceae bacterium | reverse complement strand
TGAAGCTGATTCGCGACTTAGGAATCACCGGCATTGCCTGCACACCGTCGTATGCCCTCTATCTGGCTGAGACGATGGATAAGATGGGCATCACGAAAGACCAGATCAAACTGCGCGTCGGAGCGTTTGGTGCGGAACCTTGGACGGAAGATATGCGCAAGGAAATTGAGGAACGCTTGGGACTGAAAGGCTACAATATCTACGGCCTCAGCGAGGTGATGGGACCGAGCGTCAGCTACGAATGTCAGGAGCAGCACGGCTCGCACATCAACGAGGATCATTTCTATCCGGAAATCATCAACCCCACAACGTTGGAGAAACTGCCTAACGGACAGACAGGTGAACTGGTGTTTACCACGCTGACCAAAGAAGGAATGCCCGTACTGCGCTACCGCACCCGCGACCTCTGTTCACTGATGGAAGGAGAATGTGGCTGCGGCAGAACCAACGTCCGCATGAGCCGCATCCAGGGACGCAGCGACGATATGCTCATCATCCGAGGCATCAACGTATTCCCGTCACAGGTGGAGAGCGTTGTCCTCAGTATGCAGGAGTTTGCACCGCGCTACATGCTCATCGTCGATCGTGTCAACAACCTCGACACCCTGCAGGTACAGGTGGAAATCCGACAGGAATACTTCACCGGCACCTTCGATACGCCAGCAGCTATCGCCGAACTGGAGAAGAAACTTGCCAGCAAACTCAAGAGTGTGCTCAGTATCTCTGCGAAAGTACAGCTCAAAGCGCCTAACACCATCGAGCGCAGTCAGGGCAAGAGTTCGCATGTGATTGATAAGCGAAAACTATAAACAACGAATAAAATAACTAATATGGAAACAATTACTACTCCCCTCCCTAATAAGGAGGGGAAAGAGGGAGAGACGTCTTATTCTCCCTATTTCAATCCTGAGGCGGAGACGATGCCTCGCGAGCAACTGGAGCAACTTCAGCTGGAACGTCTGCAGAAGACCGTGAACCACTGCATGAACTCCCCGTTCTACCAGAAGAGGTTTCAGGAATTAGGCATCACACCTGCCGACATCAAGACCTTGGATGATGTGCGCAAACTGCCGTTTACCACGAAGGAAGACCTGCGCGACAACTATCCGTTCGGCATCTGCTGTGTGCCAATGAAAGACTGTGTGCGTCTGCACTCATCAAGCGGCACCACCGGCAACCCCACCGTTGTCCTCCATTCCCAGAAAGACCTGGAGGAATGGGCTACAGCCGTTGCCCGTTGCCTGTGGATGGTGGGCAGCCGTCCTGAGGATGTCTTCCAGAACTCTGCCGGCTATGGTATGTTTACCGCCGGACTGGGTTTCCAGTATGGTGCCGAGAAGGTGGGTATGCTCACTGTTCCTGCTGCAGCAGGTAACACCACCCGTCAGATCAAGTTCATCAAGGACTTCGGAACAACCGTCCTGCACGCCATTCCCAGTTATGCGTCACGTGTTTTTGAGGTGATGCAGCAGGAAGGCGTCGATCCGCGCAAGGACACCAAACTGCGGGTGCTCTGCATCGGTGCCGAACCACATAGTGAGGAACAGCGTAAACGCATCGAAGACAACCTCGGCGTGAAAGCCTATAACTCATACGGTATCTCCGAGATGATGGGACCGGGTGTAGCCTTTGAATGTCAGGAGCAGAACGGTCTGCATATCTGGGAAGACTATTTCATCGTGGAAATCATCGATCCCGTCACACTGGAGCCTGTTCCCGACGGAGAGCTGGGCGAACTGGTGCTCACCACCATCAACCGCGAGGCGATGCCGCTGTTGCGCTACCGCACACGCGACCTCACCCGCATTCTCCCTGGCGACTGTCCTTGTGGCCGTCACCACAAGCGTCTGGCCCGTCTGCAGGGACGCAGCGACGACATGATTATCCTGAAGGGTGTCAACATCTTCCCGATACAGATTGAGAAGATTCTGCTGAAGTTCAAGGAACTCAGCACCGACTACCTCATCACGCTGGAGACAAAGGAGAGCGGTGACACGATGACCATCGACGTAGAGCTGAGTCAGCTGTTCACCGATGACTACAAGCGTCTGCAGGCTCTGGAGAAGAATATCACCCGTCTGCTGAAAGACGAGATTCTCATCACGCCGAAGGTACGCCTTGTGTCGAAAGGCACCCTCACCGTTTCCGACGAGAAGAAGGCTGTACGCGTAAAAGATTTAAGAAAATTATTCTAAAAATCATAAACCGTAAACTGTAAACTGTAAACTCTAAACCATAAACCAATATGACTATCAACCAACTATCTATTTTTATTGAGAACCGATCAGGAACGCTGGTCAAGGTTCTGGAATTGCTGAAGCATTCAAACATCCAGATTATTGCGTGTACCATTGCCGATACCGCAGAGTACGGAATCCTGCGCCTTATCTGTGCCGAACCAACTCGCGCCTATGAGGAGTTGAAAGCCGGAGGTGTTGCCGTTGCCCTCTCCGATGTGTTCGCCATCGAACTCGACAACGAACCGGGTCGCGGTGCCGATGCCATCCAGACCTTCAGCGATGCCGGTATCAGCATCGTGTACCTCTACTCGTTCATGCTCGACGGCAAGGGTATCCTCATCTTCCGCACCGATGATTTCGAGAAGGCCAAGGAAACCATCATCCTCAACAACCTGAAATTCATCGCAGAGAAAGATCTCGTGAAACTGTAGAAAGTTATAATTCCTGTAATAGGATTTCAATCAATCGGGGTTTGGCATAATCGTCAAGCTCCGATTCTTTTATCCAGATATAATCATCCGGAAGTGCTGGTCTCTCCGTCGTCTCCAGCAGATAAAAGTCGGCATACAACACCTGGTGTGTCAACACATGCTTCACATGCTTCTTTAAACATTGAACATTTTTCATCGCCTCCCTCTCAAGGGGGAGGTTGGAGGGGGCTAACGGCTCCCACAGCCCTTGCCAGATATCGCCCGGTCCCCTGCGATGAATGGCTGTTTCGCCGTTGCAGCGGACATATATATAAATAAGGTGGCGCTCCTTCACCTTGACCGTTTTCAGTTTCACGGGCAAAGTGCCCACCCTATCCGAACGGAAAGCCTCGCACGTTTCCATCAGCGGACAAACCGCACAGTCGGGCGACTGCGGCGTACACTGTATCGCGCCGAAATCCATGATTGCCTGGTTGTATTCAGAGGTGTTGGGGGATGGGTGTTGGGGGATGGGTAATAGGTCTTGGGCTAGTGCTGAGAACGTCTTTTTTCCTTCAGTTGTATTAATCGGTGTGTCGATACCGAAATAGCGGCTCAGCACCCGATACACATTTCCATCGACCACAGCAGCAGGATGGCCGAAAGCAAAGCTGGCGATGGCTGCTGCCGTATAGTCGCCGACACCCTTCAGTTTCCTGATTTCCTCCAACGTGGTTGGGAAGCCGCCCTGCGCCACAACCTGCCGGGCTGCGTGGTGCAAGTTGCGTGCCCTGCTGTAATAGCCCAGTCCCTGCCACTCACGAAGCACCTCGTCCTCAGTGGCAGCAGCCAGCGCCTCCACCGTAGGCCACCGTTTCATAAACCGCTCCCAATACGCCCACCCCTGTTGGATGCGTGTCTGCTGTAAGATAATCTCACTCAGCCAGATAGCGTACGGATCGGTGGTGTGGCGCCAAGGCAGATCGCGTCCGTTCTTCCGAAACCATTCCAGTAATGTCGTTGCAAACATGTCTGCGAAATTACACATCATTTCTCGAAAAGCCAAATTTACTGAAGAAAAAAGCATATTCGTTGAATGTATTTTCGTTTTTTTGCATCTTTTCATTATCTTTGCAATGTTATAATCAAGATACCAATCGGAAATCGTAAAATTACTTCTCTTCGGTCAGTGACCGTTGGTTGTCAAATCGTGAAATTGTCAAATCGTAAAATTGTCATATGAAGAAACTTCAACACAACGCCAAGGAAAACCTCATATATCTCCTTATCTGGGTACTGTTATTCACAGCACCCGTTGTGAGCATGTATATCCGCAGCACCCACCACAGCGATCTCGACTTCAGCTGGACGCAGATTCTGCACGTGTGGCAGATTTATCTGGTGTTCCTGGTCGTATTCCTCGTTCACAACTTCCTGATTGCCCCGCTGCTCATCTATAAAGGCAACAAGAAGATGTACTTTACAGCCCTGGCATGCGTGATGGCGTTGTTCATCACCTATGAGTGCACCACCAAGCCTCCCCGGCTTCCAGACCGTCCGCAACGTCCGCCGATGGAACAGAAGATGTCTGCTGCCGACAGCATCGGCATGAACCCGCAGGATGGCAAGAAATCCGAATTCCGTCCCGACCGTCGTCACATGCCGCCGTTGATGTTTGGCGAGCGCGACATCATCGATACGGTTATCATGTTCCTGTTGTTGGGCATGAACCTCGGCGTGAAACTCTATTTCAAGAACGAGCGCGACAAGAAGCAGTTGGCACAGCTGAAGACCGAAAACCTGGAACAGCAGCTCGCCTATCTGAAATACCAGATTAACCCGCACTTCTTCATGAACACGCTGAACAATATCCACGCACTCGTCGATATCGATCCCGAAAAGGCGAAGGAATCCATCATCGTGCTGTCGAAGATGATGCGCTATATCCTCTACGAAGGCAACAACAATATCATTCCGTTGCAGCGAGAGGTAGATTTCATCGAACACTATGTGCAGCTCATGCGCATGCGCTATACCGACAATGTCACCATCGAAACCCACCTGCCGCAGAACTTGCAGGAGGGAACGGTGCCGCCACTGCTGTTCATCTCCTTCGTGGAGAACGCCTTCAAGCACGGCATCACCTACAACAAACCGTCGTTCATCCACATCAGCCTGGATACTGCCGACGGCCACATCGTCTTCAGCTGCAAGAACTCGAAGAAAGAGGGAGATGGTTCAAAAGCCTCCCCCTCAGGGGGGAGGTTGGAGGGGGTCTCCGAAGGCGGCGTCGGCCTCGTCAACGTACAGAAGCGCCTCGCCCTCATCTACAAGGACGACTACCAGCTCGACATCAACGACTCTGCCGACACCTACGAAGTAACCCTCACCCTACCAGCCTCCCATACAACCACTAATAAACATTATTAACCACCAAATAAAATCCCACATACTCCCTCCCTCAACAGGGAGGGTCGGGGTGGGTCTTCTAATTATGATCAAAGTCCTCGCAATCGACGATGAACCATTGGCACTGCAGCAGCTTGCCGCATACATCAAGAAAATACCGTTCCTCGAGCTCATCGGTGAATGCCAGAGTGCCGCCGAAGCCAAAAAGCTCATGGAACAAGACGTTATCGATGCCATCTTCATCGATATCAACATGCCCGACCTCAACGGACTCGACTTCGTGCGGTCGCTCATCGCACCACCCATCGTCGTCTTCACCACCGCCTACAGTGAATACGCCATCGACGGCTATAAGGTCGATGCCGTTGACTACCTGCTCAAGCCCTTCGGACTCGAAGACATGCAGCGGGCGGCCAACAAGATCAAAAAACAGTACGACCTGCAACAGGCTTCCATAACAGCACAGCCCCCTACCCTCGTCTCCGACATCGACAACGACGATGCCCTGTTCCTCAAGACCGAGCACCGAGTGGTGCGCGTCAATGTCGCTGACATCCAGTATATTGAAGGCATGAGCGAATACCTGAAAATCCATTTCGCCAATGGCCAGAAACCCCTCATTGTGCTGCTGTCAATGAAGAAGATGGAAGAGCGCCTGCCTGCCCATACCTTCATGCGCATCCACCGCTCTTATATCATCAACCTGAAGATGATCCAGGAAGTCAACAAGAACCGCGTCATCATGGATGCCGACACCTATCTGCCCATCGGTGACCTCTACCGCGATACCTTCACACAATATATCGACCGTAAATTCTTAGGAAAATAATATAATGTTATAGTATCATGAAAACAAGAATCAAACTCATTGCCCTTATCTGCATGCTTACCACCGCTGCATGGGCACAAGAAGAAAGCGAACCTGACGCATTTGTGTATCCAGAAACAGTCGTTACGAACTGGGCTGACACACCCCTGCAAGT
>CADBAP010000091.1 GCA_902792685.1 uncultured Prevotellaceae bacterium | reverse complement strand
ACCTGGTTTGATCACAAACGACGTGCTTCCTGTCTTTACATGCTTTCCGTTCTGAGCGGATAGCGGTTCATAGACAGATGCCATCCTACTTTCGGTATCCTTCGGAAGCAGCTCTTTCGGTAGTTTGGCTATCGTGTCGGTGTCCAAACTATGCCAAAGGGACCCCTCCAACCTCCCGGGGGAGGCTTTCATACTTGCTGAATGATTGGTTGAGAGGGAGCTTACTGCTATTGCGCAGATAACAGCTTGTCCGGCTTTGACCTCAGGGAAAGCGATGTGTAAGCGGTTGTTCTTTGCCCTTGCCGACACAACGCGCTTCAAGGCGCCACAATAGCCAGCCTCTGCCCATGGGTCGAGGTCGTCAACAACCGTCTCTCCGTTGATGGCGACATCAAAGATACGCAATCCCTCGTAGTCGCCCTGTTCACTTGCCTGTTTCCCGTGCCAGGGTTCCACGAAGTAAAGTTCTACGCGATAGTCACCATCAGGAACAGGCAGGTCATACCACAGACGATGACGGCCAAAGCGGAAGAATTGGAACAGCTCATCACTCTGCGTACCACGAATCTCTCCTGTGATATGGCGCTGACTTGCCTGATAGGGGTGCATGCCGAAGTCTTGTCCCCAGGAGTGGCTGTACAGCGTGTCGTCTGCCTGCCACCATTGCCCAAATTCATCTTGATAAGCATCACCGCCACAATTGATGCGATACAGGTATTGCCAGCCATCAGCACCACGCAACAAGTCGCGGTTCCTGTCGGCAGCAGTCAATCCACAACCCGCATCACCTTGGGGCCCATAGCGCTGTTTATACATATCGTATGCCGGTGTCGGCTCTTCCCAGATGGTGGTAAGACCTTTATAGTTGATAGGGCCAATCTTGTCGATACGTCGCAATGCACCGTCTGGTTGCACACGTCCGGGATTGTCGTGCGACGAGAAGATCCATTGGAAATGTCCACAGACATTCTTTGCCTGTTCTGCCAGACGTGCTTTCGTTTCAAGAAGGCTGGTAAACGATTCCTCGCTGTACTTTGCGTCGCCGTGTAAGTCTATCGTGCGCCAGGCACCGTACTCACCATTTAGCAACTGATTGGATTGTTTCAGTTCCTGGTCATAGTTTTCAGCTGAACCGCCATAGGTTCCGCTCCAATTCTGAATGACGTTCCAATCGGTACCCTCACCGCCATTACAGGTTGTAATCGCACGCATCGTCCGTGCCGTAGGATCCATCTCACGGATGATGTCGGAACACTCTTCGGCAAATTCCTTGGGCAACACACTCTCGTTCTGCAAGCCCCACAGGACGATGCTCGGTGAGTTTCTGCGTTCCTTTATCCACTGCCGCAAAAAGTGTTTGAAATGCTCACGGAACTGTGGGGTGTCGTACCAGATATGTGCAGAGAACTGACTCCAGAAAAGAATGCCCTGCTCATCCAACAACTGTTGATAGAGAAGGTTGTGCGGCTGGTGTGCCTCACGGAAGGCATTAAAGCCAGCATTGGTGATTTGTTTGATGCGAGAACGGATCTGTTCTGGTGTAAAGGCATGACTATTGCCCAAGAGATGCTCATATTCACAAGTACCATTGATGAATACCGGCATACCATTCAGATAGAAGCGGTTGTCGGAAGGAGCAATGGAATCGTATTCTGAAGCCGTGTGGATGCCGGCAGCTTGTTTTTGGCGAAGAACGGGCCAAGAGATGCTGCGGATACCATATTCTGTTGTTGTCTCATCAATGGTGCGGTTGTTTTCATCCTTTATCATCGACGTCAACGTATATAAATATGGGTCGTCAAGGTTCCAGCGATGGACGTCTTTGACAGCTTCCTGCTGACGAATGGTTTTTGTTTCACCTGCCTGCAAGGTCAGTTTTTCTGCCAACCGGAAGGCTGTCTTCCCATCAGCTTTCGCCATTTTGCTGACGATTTCAATCTGTCTCGCCTGCGAGCTGTAGTTTTTTACTTCTGTTTCGATAAAGACGCTGTCGCAGGTCTCATTGTTCCATACGTGAACGCCGAATGGTTCCACACGTACCTCCGCTGTTTCCTGCAGGGTGACAGGACGGAAGATGCCAAGTGGCTGACTGCCTTCGGAAAAGCCCCATTCCGATGAACAGCCGCCACACACCCACGGCATATCGGTAATCATAGCAGGATGGTCGCACCGTACAGACAGCTGATTATCGCCGTTGGCTAAGTAGTCGGTAATGTCGAGTGTGTAGGTTGTACGCCCTACGGGAGTACGCTGCCAGCTATGTCCGTTTAAGGTAACGGTTGCATAAGTGCCGACACCTTCGAATTGCAGGAAATAGCGGCGTCCTGACACCTTCGTTGCGGTGAACGTCTTCTGATAGACAGCACTCCCGTGCAGATTGCCGTGTTTGAGTTGGCGGTAGCCGTAGTAGTCGTCAAAATTGTGCGGAAGGTTCAAGGTGACGATGGAGTCGCGTCGCCCAGAAGATACGGAATCGTTGATGAGAGCTGCCTGCCAGTTGTCGTTGAGGTTGGTGATGACACGACGTCCACGCGGTTCCGGTTCTGGGAAGTGAACCTCAGAGCGTCCCATCGGTACGCTGGTAGCGACAGCAATACCCCGCTGTCCTGCTTTATTGACGGCACAATAGAAATGATAGACAACACCGTCGTGTTTCACCACATAACTTTTATGGGCAAACATGTTGTCGTAGTCTTTCGATGGAACAATCAGATCATCTCCCTGCCAATCTGTCCAATGAATCAGGTCGTTGCTGACAGCAAACGTGTTGTAGGCGTTGTATTTCCGGGCGGGATTGTATGCCGAGAAATAAAACATCACATAAAGCGGCGACGTTCCCCAAGCATCGGCTCCGTCCATCTTTACAATCTGTGCATCACCCGTGATGGTACCATCTGAATCATGTGCAAAGACGGGATTCCCAGCGTAACGGTGCCATTTCTTCATATCTTTCGACAGGGCGATTCCGATGCGCTCACCCTTGGGATGTGTGGCATCCTTACCCCCAGCATTGTAGAACATGACGAAAGGATATTTCTCTTCACCCTTGAGACGGTCTTGTTTGTCCTTCATCCAGTAGATGGTACTCTTGTACTGCGTCAGCTGCTCCCACCACTGCGCATCTTTGTCATCGTAGCTCATCAAAGGTTTCTCGAAAGTTTCCCATTGATGCGCTGTCGTCAAGTTGTCCTTTGTCGTTGCGATACCAATACTCAGGGGAGCCTTTACAGCCTCATAACCAGTACCAGGACCACCGATATAGGTCATCCAGTAACGTCCTTTGTAAGGCAACATCTGATAGGAACCGCCCCATTGGTAGTCGATGAGTGCCGGAAATCCTCCTCGCTGGTTCTGATCCCATAACTGCAGGCCTTCATCAGGATAAGCCAAGATGCGTCCTTTCGTTGTCCAATGCAACAGGTCGTCGCTTTCTGCAAGCCATGTTTCGTAGCCGCGTCCATCAAGACCGTCTTTGCCGTTATAGACAACATAGGTCATATACCATCGTCCGTTTTCGCGAAAGACAGTAGGACAATCTATCTTATGACTGTTGTCTGAAGGTGCAATGACCATACCATACTTATAGGGTGTGCGCACCTCTTGATAAATGCGTTGCATGATGTCATGTTCAATGCACAATGCATAATGTGTAATGCATAATGAGAGAGTCGTCAGCAATAATCGTTTCATGTTGTATAAAATTATGAATTATGCATTATGAATTATGCATTATTTCTGAAACAGCCAGTCAACCTCGGTGGAAGGTCCATTGAGACCACAATCGCGCGGTTTGATGTCAGTGGTTGTGAAACCAGCTATCATCAGGATACCCTTGGGCAATCGCAGGGTATGACGTCCTGCCGGGAGGGAGTATTGGTGGATATTCACCTTTGGCAGCTGTACCATACTGATCGCATTGGTGAGAATGGGTTCTGCCTGTCCGTACTCATTGCCCGTTGCATCAATTTCCAGTTTCGGTGCTTTGGCAAACTTTTTATCATCGTCTTTAAACAATCCCACAAGGAGTTTCACAGGTTTGTCTGACTCGTATTCGACAGTCGTTCCTACAATACGTGTAGAGTCTCGGTTCAAGACAAAGGCCTCCATACCAACGAGTTCTGCAGCAAGACTGTCAACAGGTGTATCTGGACGGTTTTCGAAGAGGATGGCTCCTTTCTTGAGTGGCGTAAGGACCGCCTGATGAGGAGTGAGAATCGTCACCTTAGCGGGCTTAGCTGGCTGTATCTTCACATCCTTCTGCACAACGGGGTGCTTCAGCTTTTCGATATTCTCCTTGAAAGCATCCAGTTCGGCTTGATAGACAACTTCCAGTTCACTCCACGTTTTCATCTTACCACCATCACCTCCAACGGGGATACGACGTTGAGCCGTCTGCATGGAGTTGGCATACAGATAGGTAGAGTCGGTCATAGAACACAGATAGCGCCATTGCTCCATACTTTTCTCCAGCAAAGGCACGGCAGCATCAAGGTATTTCATATCCTTTGTCCATTTGTAGTTCAACACTTGTTGAGCTGCCAACACCTTCCAGCGGAACGACATCGCAAACTTATGATAGCACCAGATATCCTGCCATACACGCTGAAACTCATCAGCATGACGGGTGGGCTTCACCTTCATGGCTTTTGACATCTCTGTCACCGCAGTTCGTCCGTGCTTGACGCATTGATCGACGATATCCAACGGCAGTTCACCGATGTGCTGTTCACCCATGTATTCCTTTTCTACATACTCGATGAGCTTTTCACCTTGAGGGCCGCAACTCTCATAGAAGCCTGGGTAGATGGTATATTTATAAGGATTGACCAGCTGTCCCATCGTCATACCGAGAAGCAATGTCTGACGGTTGCCTTCTGTAATACCGAACCGACGCAGCAGTTTGGGGGCAATCTCTCCTGATTCATCATACGCATTCAGCAGATGACCAGCCGCGATGGTATCTATACCATAGTAGTCGGCTAATTGCATTTTCCAATAAGTCTGGTCGTCACCAAGCTGATCGTCCCACGCATAACGTCCCCATACCTTGTACCACATCCAGTCACGATCGAGTTGTTTCAGTCGTTCGCCGTTAGGCAATTTGTCTGCCGTATAAGGCCAATCCCAATAGGAGGCCTGGGGATAGAGATGGATGCCTTTCGAATGATGTACGCGATGCATCGCTTGAACGGTTTTCTCTACAAAGGCTGGCGAAGACCATCGCCACGGTTCCAGATTGGCAAGGATATGTACGTTGTCGATGTGTACAGGCGCAGCAGCAGCCAGCTGTTGATGGGTTTCTCCCCAAGGTCCGCCAGGTTCGTATGTTGTCAATGACTCACCCGTATATTTCGACATCGTATAGATATTCGGATACAAAGGCAGCGACTCTTTTAAAACCAAAGGACCATCGGTATCATGCGAGCGCAACACAATGGGGGGAAGGTCTGTGTGTTGCGACTGATTCGCAACAGATTGTACCTTCAAGCCATCCAGTACACCAGGGATGATGGTTTCCTTCATCCAGGTGACATCATCTTCAATCGTAGCCATCGCTTCACCAAGACATACCAGCAAACCTACATTCGGGTATTTCTCGATGAAGGCTGCAATGCTCTTGCGGGTATAATCGCTGATCAGCGGTGTGATGGGACGATGGCGGTCCTGCGTCTTCAATCCGTAATGATCTGCGAAAGGTTTTGACAGGATGATGTTATAGAACATCTGGATCACCCAGATACCACGTCGGTCGGCCTCGGTTGTCAGGAATGAGAAAATGTCCTCGTTCTTTTTGAACGTCTCCTCGTCAACTTCCAAAGCAAAAGGGTAATCAGGAAGTTTGACCAAAGAAGCAAACGGGTGTCCATTCCAAAGATACAATGAATTGTATTTATTCTCGACCAACATATCCAGATATTCTATCCATTGCTGCTTGTCATAAAACCACGGGAAATTCTCTGGCGTATAGGGATATTCATACACAGCATGACCAGGCAGATAAACTGTTTTCTGCATGCCGATACACGTACCACGCATCACCATTTGGGGTGACGACCCCACCCCCTTCCCCTCCCAAATGGAGGGGAGTATTTTTTTTCCTGCATCTTTGTCGGGATTTTCCGACAACTTCAGTTGCTCTGCCAGTTCCACGCATCCGTAGATGACGCCGGTAGCATCGTTGCCGACAACCTTGACATCATTCTTATCGGAGGATATCGTATAACCCTC
>CADBAP010000090.1 GCA_902792685.1 uncultured Prevotellaceae bacterium | reverse complement strand
ATAGCCTTTCTTGTCGTCGTAATAGCAGTAGTCGGCTATCAGTCCATTCTTGTTCTTTGTATCGGTATAGACAACATTTCCATGTCCTTCACTGATACCCGTCTTGCTATTGTAGTCCAACTGGTCGCCGACGATGGTGCGGTTCTTATCTTTCGTCACCACAGTAGAACGCCCGACCAGCTGTGTGCGGTCTCCTTTGGAATCATAGTAGCCATCAGAGGTATGGATGATGTTGCCTTCGTTGTTGATCACAGACTCGCCCACCACGTGTGCCATACCCGTATGGGAGTTATAATGCAAGGTATCGGTCTCAATACGATACTTCGGGCTTTTCAATACCACGTTATAATAGAAGTCGGCCATGTGGGTCTGGGTATTATACTCACCCCAGTCGGCAACAAGTGAATTCTTGCCATCGACGAGTTTTCCTCCTTCGAAGAAATAGCCGTAGTTGAATTTACGGTCGTAGTTCAGACTGTCGCAAGTCAGCGTCCGTCCCTGCTGTGTCAGCACGACATGATAGCGTGCTCTGACCATCTGGTCGTAACCGTCGTAATAGGCATAGTCACAACGGAGAGAAACATTGTCATGCGTCATGTGCACATGTCCGAAAGCCTCAAAGGAGTTTGTCTCCTGATTGAAATAGGCACTGTCGCAGGTCAGGCGGTTGTTCAGATGGCGGAAGGCCACATTTCCTTTGACAATCTGTACGCCCGGACGTTTCGCCTCATCATAATACAACTCATTTGAACGGTCAAGATAGACCTTTGCTTCCGTCTTCTTGGCATTCTTTCCTCCCTGCGCCTGCATGCCTTGGGGCAGGAGCAAGGCAAAAAAGCATAGAATCAACAAATGGATGATTCTATGCCTGCTATGCTGTATATGATATGCTGTCAACGTCATTTAACCCATCCGTCGTATTCGTATTTATACTCCCGATAGCGAGGTAACATTCGCACGTAGGTCTCCTTGATCTTCTTGCCAATCCATTCGTGGAGGATTTGTTCACGACGATGATCCAGAACAACATCCTTCAATGCCTGGAAGTCTTCGCTGATCGTGGCACGATGCTCGTCGATGCGACTCTTCAACTTGACAATCGCACAAACCATCTTACCCTTGCTGTTGACCATTGTGAATGGTGCTGATACCTGATTGACCTGCAACGTATCGACCACGCGAGCAACTTCGGTAGGCAACTGTCGCATGGCGAAACGCGATGTGCGGACATTGTTCAACGAATTGGCCATCAGACCATTGTTATTTTTCGTATCCTTATCATCAGAGATAACGGATGCTGCAGCCTCAAACGTAAACTTTCCTGCACGGATATCATTCGCAACAGAGTCGAGACGAGCTTCCGACTTCGCAACAGCATCTGCAGAAATCTTAGGTTTGAGAAGGATATGCCGCACGTTGATTCTGTCGCCACGACGGTCTATCAGCTGGATAATATGATAGCCGAACTCTGTTTCCACAATCTTGGAAATCTTCTTCGGATCGGTCAGGTTGAAAGCCACACCTGCAAAGGTGGGGTCAAGGACACCACGGCCCATATAACCCAACTCACCACCCTGACGGGCTGAACCTGGGTCTTCGGAATACATACGTGCCAAAGTAGCAAACGAGGTTGTTCCGTTTGTTACACGCTCCGTATAATCACGCAATTCGTTTTTCACGCGGTTGATCTCCTCCTGCTCTACACGCGGAGCCATCGTGATGATTTCCACCTCTACCATTGTTGGAATCAGCGGCAGACTGTCGGCAGGCATATCTTTGAAATAGGCACGCACCTCTGCAGGAGTAATCTTGATATCCTCGACCAGTTTCTGTTGCATACGCTGTGTCAGCATCTGATTCTTGTACTCGTCGTGCATATCGAGGCGCATCTGGGCAATACTCTTTTTCTGGTAAGCCTCCAGACGTTCGCGCGTTCCAATCTGCGGCAGACTGATCCAGTAGTTGATACGTTCTTCCACTCCCTCGGCAATCTCCGACTCTGTGACCTCGATACTATCGAGTGCTGCCTGATGCAGGAAGAGTTTCTGAATGGCTAACTGTTCAACCAATTTAGCATCAGGGTTAGAATCCCATTTCATACCCTCAGCCTCACCCTGTAGTCGTAGTGCTTCCACATCAGACTTCAGGATAGCCTCGTCGCCAACCACCCAGATGACTTCATCAATGATGCTTTTCTTTGCGTCTTCTGCCGATGGAACCACCGAATCTGTTGGCATCATCACTGCTCTGCCCATCCTTCCTGTACGGGCGACAGCGATTGTCATCGTCAGGAGGGCGACAGCGAGAATCGCACCTGTTCTATAGTGTCTGTTCTTCATAAACATTTGATTAATCATGCTTGTTGACTGTTGCAAGTACATCCTTGTTGACAACTACCGTGTACTTCTTGCGCAACTCATCTACCCATGCTTTCTCCAGGAGTTCCTGATAGTCGGCAGTCACCAGACCACGCACATCGGTATAATCCTCTGGAGCCTTCAGCTTCTTTCCGTAGGTAGCTGAGAAGGGATAATCCTTCATCTCGGTCACCGTTGTGTCCTTCTTGAAGATCTTATTATCGACAAGTGCATCATCACCCTCTTTGAAGATACCCTTCTTCACGCGAATACGGATGATAGAATCATTGTTGAACTCTGTACGCAGTTTCTCTGTCCACTGGTCGAACGGCAGTTTTTTCACACAGTTGCGAACAGCAGCCACATCCTTGGCATCTTTCACATGATAAGAGATACCTTTGAAACGGGGTGCATCCCACTTGTATTTCTTCTTGTTCTGCTTGAAATACTGTGCCAGACCTGCTTCGTCTTGTGCTGCCTTCTCCCATACCTCGCGGTTGCAGACTTCAAACAACAGCAATCCATCGTGATATTCGCGAATCAAGTTTTTCAGTTCCGGGTCTTGAGCCTCTTTTTCAGCAGAGAGCTGATCCATATAGGTTTCTGCCGTCAGCGCACCGTTGCTGGCTGCTACTTCGGCAGCTATCTTTTCATCGACGATCTTATCACGAACGCCACGAGATTCCAGGTATCGGACGATACGTGGTCCCAGCGTGTCGTATGGTTCCACATCCTGACGACCTTCCATGCGAATGATGTGATAGCCCACCGGAGAGAGAATCGGCTTAGAAATCTCGCCATCCTTCAAGGCCAGTGCTGCATCTTCAAATTCCTTGAAGAAATAACCCTTTGTGGCCAGCGGAAGTCTTCCGCCATTTTTCGCAGAGCCTGGGTCTTGCGACACATTCTTGGCAACTTCTGCGAAATCGGCACCATTGGTAATAACCGTATAGACAGAGTCAATACGATTCTTTGCTGCTTCGCGGACAGCCTCCTCAGCATCAGGTGAAGCAAGGATGAGGATGTGCGAGCAGGTAAACAATCCCTTCGGACCAATCTGCTTCACCAGATTATCGTAATAGTCCCTTGCCTCTTTCTCTACATCAGCATCTGTTACCAACGAAGGACGAATCTGCTGATCGCGATAAGTGGCAAACTCCTTTCTGAAAGAGGAGAGTGTGTCGAGCTGTGCATCAAGAGCTGCCTGTACCTTGAGCTTGTAGTTGACAAACAGATCAACGTATTCATCGATGCTCTTTTTATCGATGACACCATCGGTATTGTTTTTGTTATAGGAATATTCAAACTCTGAACGAGTAACAGGCTGGCCATTGATCGTCATGATGACGGGATCGTTCTGTGTCTGAGCCTGTACTGCTGTTGCACCAAGCAACAAGGCAGCTAAGATTGTCTTTATCTTCATCTTTTTTCTTTTTTATTCCGGCCTTGAGTAATTTGGAGCTTCACTGGTGATGGTAATGTCGTGCGGATGGCTCTCCATTACACCAGCATTGGTGATACGCACGAACTTCGCATCGTGCAGTGCATCGATGGTATTGGCACCACAATAGCCCATACCTGAGCGCAAACCGCCGACGAGCTGATAGATAACCTCCTGTACGGTTCCCTTGTAAGGTACACGTCCGGCGATTCCTTCCGGAACAAGCTTCTTCACATCCTTCGTGCCAGCCTGGAAGTAGCGGTCTTTCGACCCGTTCTCCATAGCCTCCAGAGAACCCATACCACGATAACTCTTGAACTTACGTCCGTTGAAGATAATCGTATCGCCAGGACTTTCCTCCGTGCCTGCTACCAGCGAACCGATCATCACACAACTGCCACCGGCTGCCATAGCCTTCACGATATCGCCGGAATAGCGCAAGCCACCATCGGCAATCAGGGGAACACCTGTTCCTTGCAAAGCACTATACACATCATAGACAGCACTCAACTGAGGAACGCCCACACCAGCAACAACACGAGTGGTACAGATACTACCCGGACCGATACCCACTTTGATGGCATCAGCTCCATTCTCTACCAACAGTTTGGCTGCTGCACCTGTAGCCACATTACCCACCACGATATCAACCTGTGGGAATGCTGCCTTCACTTCTACAAGTTTTTCGATGACACCCTTCGAGTGACCGTGTGCTGTATCGATGACGATGGCATCAGCACCAGCATTCACCAATGCCTCAGCACGCTCTAACGTGTCGGCAGTAACGCCCACACCGGCAGCTACGCGCAGACGACCTTTCTCGTCTTTGCATGCCATCGGTTTGTCTTTTGCTTTTGTGATATCCTTATAGGTAATCAGTCCAACGAGGTGGTTGTCCTTATCCACAACAGGGAGCTTCTCAATCTTGTTCTCCTGCAGAATCTGTGCAGCTGCCGTCAAATCTGTCTGTTGGTGGGTCGTCACCAAATTCTCTGATGTCATCACCTCATCAATTTTCTTATCCAGACGGCGTTCGAAGCGCAGGTCGCGGTTGGTAACGATACCCACCAGATGGTTGTCTTCGTCAACAACGGGAATACCTCCGATATGATATTCGCTCATCATATCCAACGCATCTTTCACCGTACGTCCACAACGTATGGTCACCGGGTCGTATATCATACCATTCTCAGCTCGTTTCACAATAGCCACCTGCCGAGCCTGATCCTCGATGGACATGTTTTTATGGATCACACCAATACCTCCCTCACGGGCAATAGCGATAGCCATTTCCGATTCCGTCACAGTATCCATAGCGGCTGTGACAAAAGGAATGTTCAAGTCGATGCGACGAGAAAACTTTGTTTTCAACTCTACCGTTTTCGGCAGTACTTCTGAATACGCTGGGATAAGCAGGACGTCGTCGAATGTGAGACCGTCCATCACAATTTTATCTGCAACAAATGATGACATATAATTACCTTAAAATTTATTGCGTGCAAATTTAGCAATAAATTTCCACACTGCCACCGCTTTTTGCGATTTTCTCACCTTATTAATACGATTTAACGTGAAAACGGCTCGATCAGTTAGCCATCTCCGACAGGAACTTGATACGTATCAGTCGCACCTCGTCCTCAGAATACTCGCTACCTAATTCTCGGAGTGCCGTTTCCAAATCGTCTGTCACACTGTCACAGAAATAGTCGTATATTTCGTCAACATGGTCTTCATCAACCACTTCTTCGATGAAATAGTCGATATTCAGACGGGTGCCGCTATAGACAATCTCCTCAACCTTGGTGAGCAGATCATCAAAGTCTAACCCTTCTGCAGTCGCAATGTCGTCAAGAGGAATCTGACGGTCGATGCATTGGATGATTTTCACCTTTTGGATGGAGTTTTTCGCTACCGTACGAACACGCAACTCTTCCGGTCGATCGATGTCGTTCTCCTCACAATGCTGCTTGATGAGTTCACAGAACTCCTTGCCATATCGTTTCGCCTTTCCTGCGCCGACACCCTGTATCTGCTGCAGTTCCTGCATTGTAATCGGGTACATGGTGGCCATTTGTTCCAGCGACGGGTCTTGGAAAATGACATACGGCGGCACATTCAGTTTGTGAGCCATCTTCTTCCGCAAATCCTTCAGCATGGCAAACAGCTCTGGGTCGAGTGCAGAGGAGGCACCCTCGTGGCTCTCTTCGTCATCCTCATCCCTGAACTCATTATCCATAACGATCATGAACGAATAGGGGTCTTTCAGGAACCGCTTGCCTGCCGCCGTAACTTTCAGCAGTCCGTAGTTCTCTACATCCTTCTTCAGCAATCCTGCGATTAAAGCCTGACGGAGATATATTCCTGCCGGAAATTTTCCTTCACGGCAAGCACCGCCTGCAGGACGATGGTAAGTGCCGATTGTGCCTCAACCTTCGTCTTCGGATGCAGACAGTTGTCACAGTTATGACAGTTCTCCTCCGTAAACTCCTCACCGAAATAATGGAGGAGCATCTTGCGTCTGCATACAGAAGACTCCGCATAGGCAGCCGTCTCCTGCAACAGCTGACGACCGATATCCTGTTCGGCGACCGGCTTTCCTTCCATGAATTTCTCCAGTTTCTTCAAATCCTTGCTGGAGTAGAACGCAATACATTTTCCTTCACCTCCATCACGGCCGGCACGTCCCGTTTCCTGATAGTATCCTTCCAGACTTTTCGGGATATCGTAGTGGATGACAAAACGTACATCCGGTTTGTCGATACCCATGCCGAAAGCTATCGTGGCTACGATGACATCGATTTTCTCCATCAGGAAGTCATCCTGTGTCTCTGAGCGAGTCGCTGAGTCAAGGCCGGCATGATAGGGAGCAGCCTTGATATCGTTGGCTCTCAACACGGCAGCCAGTTCCTCCACTTTCTTTCGCGACAGACAATAGACGATACCGCTCTTGCCTGGGTGCTGACGGATGAACATGATAATCTGCTTGTCTATCTCTTTCGTCTTGGGGCGTACCTCGTAATACAAGTTCGGGCGGTTGAATGAACTCTTGTATTCTGGTGCGTCGTCGATACCCAAGCTGCGTTTGATATCTGTGCGCACCTTGTCTGTTGCCGTTGCCGTCAGCGCGATGATGGGTGCATCCCCTATCTCGTCAATCGCATGACGAATCTTACGGTATTCAGGTCGGAAATCATGTCCCCACTCTGAGATACAGTGAGCCTCATCAATGGCATAGAAAGAAATCTTTACTTTTTTGAAAAACTCAATATTCTCCTCCTTGTTCAACGACTCCGGGGCCACATACAACAATTTTGTACGACCTGTCATGATGTCCTCTTTCACTTGATCGATGGCTGCTTTGTTCAACGAGGAGTTCAGGTAATGGGCTACGCCCTCCTCCTCGCTCATACCATTGATGACATCCACCTGGTTTTTCATCAACGCGATGAGCGGCGATACGACGATTGCCGTACCATCCATAATGAGTGAAGGTAGCTGGTAACACAGACTCTTGCCGCCTCCAGTGGGCATCAGTACGAATGAGTCATTGCCTGCAAGTACGTTTCTGACAATGGCTTCCTGGTCGCCTTTGAACTTGTCAAAGCCGAAATAATGTTTGAGTTTTTCAATTAGATTGACTTCTGTCGCCATAAGATTTTCAGTTAGGTTGACTTGTGTCCCGTAAAGATATCAATAAGGTTTATTGTTCTATCGTTATGCGATCTCCAGTTTTTCCAAATATGATTTCTCCAGTTCTTTCTTTGCATAGTCGAGTGTTACCTCGAACGTCTTCTTGCGTTGAGAAGGAATTTCGAACATTGCATCCATCATCACACTTTCGACAATAGAGCGCAATCCGCGTGCTCCCAGTTTGTATTCCACAGCTTTATCGACTAAGAAGTCGAGTGTTTCCTGTGTGAATGTCAGTTTGATGCCGTCCATCATAAACAGTTTCTCATACTGTTTAACAATGGAGTTCTTTGGCTCCACAAGGATTCTGCGCAACGCGTCCCTATCTAACGGATTCAGATAGGTGAGCACAGGCAGTCGTCCGATAATTTCAGGAATGAGTCCAAAAGACTTCAAGTCCTGCGGAACGACATATTTCATCAGATTGTTTTTATCAATATTCCTGACATTCTGCACTGAATTATAGCCCACCACATGGGTATTCATACGTTGTGCTATCTTCCGTTCGATACCATCAAAGGCACCACCACAGATAAACAGGATATTTCGTGTGTCGAGATGGATATAATCCTGGTCAGGATGCTTGCGGCCACCCTTCGGCGGCACGTTCACCATCGTACCCTCCAGCAGTTTCAGGAGTCCTTGCTGTACACCCTCACCACTCACATCGCGAGTAATGCTGGGGTTATCGCTCTTGCGGGCAATTTTGTCGATTTCATCGATGAAAACGATTCCACGTTGTGCTTCCTCCACATTATAATCGGCCACTTGCAACAGGCGAGAAAGGATGCTCTCCACATCTTCGCCAACATATCCCGCCTCGGTAAACACCGTTGCATCGACAATCGTAAAAGGTACATCAAGCAGTTTGGCTATCGTACGAGCTAAAAGTGTCTTGCCCGTACCCGTAGAGCCTACCATGATGATGTTGCTCTTCTCGATTTCCACACCATCGGCATCCACCGGCTGCTGCAAGCGTTTATAGTGGTTA
>CADBAP010000089.1 GCA_902792685.1 uncultured Prevotellaceae bacterium | reverse complement strand
CTCAACATCATGACGTCAAAAGACGCCAAATAACAAGATCGCCACCACAAGGTCAAAGGTGGAAGAATCTTTGTCAAACAAAAAATGAGCCTCGGATGAAGGCTCATTTTTTATGATAGTTGTATTTGTTGTTAGTTTGCGGATTCAAATTCCTGGAGGAAGCGGGTGTCGTTTTCCGAGAACATACGGAGGTCGCTGACGTGGTACTTCAGGTTGGTGATACGCTCGACACCCATACCGAAGGCGTAGCCGCTATAGACGGTGCTGTCGATGCCGCAGGCTTCCAGTACGTTCGGGTCAACCATACCGCAACCGAGAATCTCTACCCAGCCGGTGTGTTTGCAGAAGCCGCATCCTTCGCCGCCGCAGATGTGACAGCTGATATCCATTTCGGCACTGGGCTCTGTGAAGGGGAAGTAGCTGGGACGCAGACGGATTTTCGTATCAGGGCCGAACATCTCACGGGCAAAGGTGAGGAGCACTTGCTTCAGGTCGGTGAACGATACGTTCTTATCGACATACAGGCCTTCTACCTGATGGAAGAAGCAGTGGGCACGGGCGCTGATGGCTTCGTTGCGATAGACGCGTCCCGGACAGAGGATGCGGAACGGCGGCTGGTGCGTTTCCATATAGTGTGCCTGGTCGCCGCTGGTGTGTGAGCGGAGGATGACGTTCTTGGCCACTTCGTTGGGATTCTGCTCGATGAAGAAGGTGTCTTGCATATCGCGGGCAGGGTGGTCGGCAGCGAAGTTGAGCATGGTGAAGACGTGCTTGTCGTCATCGACTTCAGGTCCGTCGGCGAGGACGAATCCCATGTGTGAGAAGATGTCGATGATTTCGTTCTTCACGATGGTCAGCGGATGGCGCGTACCAAGTGTCACGGGGTAGGCTGTGCGTGTCAGGTCGATGTCGTCGCTCTGTGCCTCTGCCGTCTCGAACTGTTCCTTCAGGGCATTGATCTTGTCGAACGCTTTCTGTTTGAGTTCGTTGATCTTGATGCCGACGGTTTTTTTGTCTTCTGCAGCAACATTGCGGAAGTCGCTCATCAACGCATTGATTTCACCTTTCTTGCTGAGGTATTTCAGGCGCAGCTGTTCAATCTCCTCGGCATTCTGAGCCGTGAGTGCGCTTACCTCATTGAGCATTTTTTCTATTTTTTCTAAAAGCATAATCGTTGTTGTTTCCGAAATATTTGGCAAAGGTACTGTATTTTTTCTAAAAAAAGACGAAAGATATCAAATTTTTGCACTACCTTTGCATAGTTTTTATAAACATGATGTCCGTTCATTAGTTTTTTGTACATGAGAAGAGGCGTATTTGTTGTCGTTATCTTGTCGGTTATCGCAATGTTTTTCGGTACGGGATGTACCGATAAGAAGGAGGCGAAGACCGACAGTGTGGCTGTTGTGACTGATACCATTGACACAACGGCTGTTGATTCCATCGAGGAGATTATCGCAGAGACTCCGATGCCGAAGGCGGCAGACGAGCTGTTTGATGATTTCTTCTTTAATTTTGCATCCAACAAGCAGTTGCAGCGCAACCGTATTGTGTTCCCGCTGACGGTGAAGAACGGTGAGGAGAGTCACCAGGTGCAGCGTCAGGAGTGGAAGATGGAGAAGTTCTTCCGCTCGCAGGGCTATTTCACGTTGATTTTCGACAACACCAAGCAGATGAAGCTGGTGAAGGACACCTCTATAAATAAGGTGACGGTAGAGAAAATCCGTTTGGGCAACGGTACGGTGGAGCAGTTCCAGTTTGAGCGTAAGAACGGTCAGTGGGTATTGTCGGAGATTGACAATATCTCGTATGCGAAGACCGGCAATGCTTCGTTCCTGGCGTTCCTTGACAAATTCCTCAGCGACGAGGGCAGTCAGCAGCATAGCATCGATAACCCCCTGCCTTATTACGGTCCTGATCCGGAGGGCGAGGAAAACAAATGCGTAAATTCGGAGATTGCTGCCAGCGAGTGGCGTGAATACCTGCCGGAGTTGCCCAATGATGTGCTGTATAACATCGACTACGGACAGACCAATGCGTCGAGCAATCAGAAAATCCTGATGTTCAAGGGTATTGCCAATGGCTTGGAGACCCAGCTGGTGTTCAAGAAGAACGGCAACGACTGGCGTCTGGTGAAGCTCAACGCACAATAAATTCCATTCATGAAAGATTTTCGCAACTATAACCTGCTGGCTCATAATACGTTTGGCATCGATGTCTGCTGTCGCCGTTTCCTGGAATACGAAACGGTGGAGGAGGCTCAGGCCGTTGCCGCCATCCTGCGTGAGCAACAGGAACCTTATCTCATCATCGGCGGCGGCAGCAACCTGCTGCTGACAGGTGACTTCCCTGGCGTTGTTATAAAATCCGGCATAAAAGGCATGGAAATTCCCCCTCGCCCCTTGGAGAGGGGGGTAGGGGGTGAGGCTTCTATTCTCAAATGTGGCTCTGGCGAAATATGGGATGATGTGGTGGCTTATTGCGTGGCACACGACCTGTATGGTGCGGAGAACCTGTCGCTGATACCTGGTGAGGTGGGCGCGAGTGCCGTTCAGAATATCGGTGCCTACGGAGCTGAGGTGAAAGACCTCATCGTACAGGTGGAGGCCGTTGAGATTGCGACGGGAAAGGTGGTGACATTCAACAACGAAGACTGCGAATACGGCTACCGGCAGAGCAAGTTCAAACACGAATGGAAAGACCGCTACCTGATGACCTATGTCACCTATCAGCTCAGTCATACCTTTGAACCGAAGCTCGACTACGGGAATATCCGTTCGGAACTGGAAAAACGCGGTATCGGTGCGTCTGACGAACGGCTGACGGCACAGCTCTTGCGACAAGTCATCATCGACATCCGCAATGCCAAACTGCCCGATCCGAAAGTGGAGGGCAACGGCGGTAGCTTCTTTATGAATCCAGTGGTGCCGAAGGAGAAATACGAGGCGTTGGCAGCGCTGTATCCTGATATGCCGCATTATACCATCGATGCTACGCACGAGAAGATTCCTGCCGGCTGGATGATTGACCAGTGCGGATGGAAAGGGAAGAGCTTGGGGCGTGCCGGCGTTCACGACAAGCAGGCACTGGTGCTGGTGAACCGCGGTGGTGCTACAGGTGCGGAGATTGTCCGCCTGATGGAAACCATCCAGCGCGATGTAAAAGCACGGTTTGGAATCGAGATACAACCAGAGGTTAATATTAAGCCCACCCCCAAGTAATATCCCCAAACGACCAAACGACTAATCTCCTAAACGACTAAAAATGAAGCTAACATTCTTAGGAACCGGTACATCGGCAGGCGTCCCCGTGTTGGGATGCCAATGTGCCGTTTGCAAGAGTACGGATGCGCGCGACCAGCGTTTCCGTACGGCAGCGTTGCTGGAAAGTGAAAAGAGCCGCATCCTGATTGACTGCGGTCCTGATATCCGGCAGCAGCTGATGCCGTTGCCGTTTGTGCCCTTCGACGGTGTGCTGCTCACCCATATCCATTACGACCATGTGGGCGGTCTTGACGACCTGCGCGGCTATTGTGTGTTCGGAGATATCAACGTCTATGCCGACGAGCGTACGGCAGAAGGCCTGAAGACCACGATGCCGTACTGTTTCACAGAACATTTGTATCCGGGTGTGCCGAAACTGAATCTTCACATGATTACTCCCCATATGCCTTTGCACATCGGTGATGTCGAAGTGATGCCCATTCAGGTGATGCATGGCAAGTTGCCCATCTTAGGCTACCGCTTCGGGAAAATGGCGTATATCACCGATATGAAAACCATCGACGATGCTGAGATGGCGTATCTGCAGGGTGTGGAAGTGCTGGTGGTCAATGCCCTTCGCTTCGACAAGCCCCACCATTCCCACCAGTTGGTTGATGACGCTATCGCCTTTGCACAAAGGGTAGGAGCGAAGAAAACCTATCTGGTGCACGTGACGCACGAGATAGGTTTCCATGATGATGCCAACAGCCGATTGCCTGAAGGCTTTGAGTTTCCGTATGACGGACTTACCTTTTCTTTTTGAACTTCCGATAAAGTTTCCATCCAAGGATGAGGCCGTCGAGAATGCCGGCACCCGTCGTCATCAAGCCTGAGAACCGTTTGGTGGGCAGCGCCCTGTCTTTGGGTTTATGGAAAATCCCGTCCCAGATACCTTGTATCTTATTGCTGTCCTTGGTGATACCGGTCAGGAGTTGTGCTTTGCGCAACCTGATTTCGTCAAGCGACTTATAGACCATATTGTTTTCGGTTTCTGCGTGATACATGGCGTTCTTTATTTAGACATAAGGATTCCAGCGAGGAAGCGCACGAGCGGTTTCTCTACCCATTGTTTACGGAACAGGATGAAGCAGATGAGCAACAGGAGGTAGATGCCAGCGATGAGGCTGAACGCTCCTGCAAGTCCCATCAGGGGTTCCAGCGCATAGGCTGCGGCAAAGGAGAGGTAGATGAGCATGATGAGCAACAGTACGCAGAACACCACGATGATGGTGAGCGCGGTGAGCAGTCGTACCGTTTTCTCGATGACGTCTAACTTCACGTACTCTGACTGCAACCCGATGTAGTGCTTGACGGCTTCTACCAGTTGCGCAATGGATTCCACGTTGTTGTCGTTGCTAAACATAATTTTCTAACCTTAACGTTAACCTTAACAGCCCCTCCCTTGGGAGGGGAAGGGGTGGGGTCTTTATAACTCCTCTGCAGAATCTTTGATATCGTCAACGAAATCATCCATCTCCTTGCGAGAGAGTTTGATGTCGTGCTTCTTGCAGAAATCTTCAACAGCGTCTGCAATCTTTGTACGTGTTTCTGAACCCTTTTCCGGAGCCATGAGAATACCGAGAGCTGCGCCAGCGATGGCACCTCCGAGGAATGCTCCAATGTAACCTAATGCTTTCATAATTGTTTTGGTTTTAATGGTTAATAATATAAGTGTGTAGAATTTTCCATTCGTGAATCCCTCTTTGAGGATTTCGCTCAGCAAATTTATGGAAAGTTTTCGAAACGACCATCATTTTATTTGATATTTTTTGTTAAAAAGGTTGTTTTTTGTTCATTTAACAAACTTTATGCAGGAAAATGTGGTTTGTTACGCGATAAATTTGTACTTTCGCCGTGATTATTTGAAAACGTATTATTTAATAATAGGTAAAAGTATGAAAAAAGTAATGTTTTTGGGCGCCATGTTGTGCGTCGCATTGGCTTTCACAAGTTGTAAACCCAAAGAGAGTGCTTACAAGCAGGCTTACCTGAAGGCAAAGGCTGCTGACGAGGCTCAGAAAACTCCTGCTGTGGAGGAAACACCGGTGGTCACTCCGATGGTTGAGCGTCCGGCAACAGAAACGCGTGTCGTTGACAATACCGACAATGCGGTGGTTCGTCAGGAGAGTGTAACGATTGTCAGCGGTGCAGGTCTGCGCAGCTACAGCGTTGTCGTTGGCTCTTTCGGTGTGAAGGCAAATGCAGAAGGTCTTCAGCAGCGTTTGAAGAATGCCGGTTATGCAGCACAGATTGCCTACAATGCCGATCGCAACATGTACCGTGTGGTAGCTTCAACTTTCGACAGCAAGAGCGAAGCCGTACAGAGCCGCGACCAGTTGCGTAGCAACTATGCTGACGCTTGGCTGCTTTTTGCAAAATAAAAAAGGAGGCGCTCTGAAGGAATGAGAATCCTTTCCATTGACTACGGACAGAAGCGCACAGGTTTAGCAGTCACCGATCCCCTGCAGATTATTGCAGGTGGATTGGCGACTGTTTCTACGTCTGAGCTGTTTGAATATGTCTGTGCCTATGTGAAACGGGAGCCGGTAGAGCGCATCGTCATCGGCAAACCCATGCAGCCAAACGGTCAGCCGAGTGATAACTTCGTACGTGTAGAGAACTTCGTCAACCGCTGGCGACGGGCGATGCCGGAGATACCGATTGAGTATTTCGATGAACGTTTTACATCAGTGCTGGCACATCAGGCGATGATTGACGGCGGGCTGAAGAAAAAGGCGCGGCAGAACAAGGCGCTGGTTGATGAGATTAGTGCCACCATCATCCTGGAAGACTATATGAGGTCTTTAAAGGGGCAAGGGGCAAGGGGCGAGGTGCGAGGGACAAGATAATTATGCATTACGCATTACGCATTAAACACATTAGATTATGGTATTACCTATTTATATATATGGACAGCCGGTGTTGCGCAAGGTGGCGCAAGACATTGATGCTGACTATCCCGAACTGAGTACGCTGATACAGAATATGTGGGAAACGCTTGCTGCCTCAGAAGGTATCGGGTTGGCAGCACCACAGATAGGACTGCCTATCCGCGTGGTCGTCATCGACCTCGATCTGTTGTCAGAAGACCTGCCTGAATACAAGGGTTTCCGGAAGGT
>CADBAP010000088.1 GCA_902792685.1 uncultured Prevotellaceae bacterium | reverse complement strand
GTCATCGGTTTGATGCCTGGAATAAGCTGTTCATACTCCATTCCTTCCAGTTCAGTACCCATGAAGTGTCCTGTAACCTTCCAGGGAATCACCTTGTCACCTTTCTTATAACTGTTCAGGTCGGCATCCTTGCCTGCCTCGTTGAAATAAGCAGAAAGACGCGCTTCAGCCATAATCACGGTAATAGGCTCACCGGTATAAGGGTTATAGCTATGCACGCTGACATATTCGATTTTCGGGCCAACGCAGAGTGCGCTGTTGGCAGCCAATGTCCACGGAGTTGTTGTCCATGCAAGGAAATAGGCTGTGCCCCACTCTTCTTCAAGTTTAATATTCTTGAATTCCTTGATTTTGAACTGTGCGGTACATGTTGTATCCTTCACATCGCGGTAGCATCCCGGCTGGTTCAACTCATGCGAACTCAATCCGGTACCTGCGGCAGGTGAATACGGCTGAATGGTATAGCCCTTGTACAGCAGACCTTTCTTATAAAGCTCCTTCAACAGCCACCACAGTGTCTCGATGTATTTGTTGTCGTAAGTGATATACGGATGATCCAGGTCCACGAAGTAACCCATCTTCTCCGTCAGCTCGCGCCATTCGGCGGTGTACATCATCACATTCTCACGACACTTCTTGTTGTAGTCTTCGGTAGAGATGTATTTCGGCGACTCGTGGTTGTCGATGTCTGCTTTCGTGATACCCAGTTCCTTCTCTACACCCAGCTCCACCGGCAGTCCGTGGGTGTCCCATCCTGCCTTGCGGTGTACCTGATAACCCTTCATGGTCTTATAACGGTTGAAGGTATCTTTGATGCTTCGAGCTAAAACGTGGTGAATACCGGGATGTCCGTTTGCTGAAGGGGGACCCTCGAAGAATACGAACTGCGGACAGCCCTCTCGTTCATCAATCGACTTGTGGAAAATATCATTCTTTTCCCATTGTGCCAACACGTCTTGATTAGTCTTGGTCAGATTCAGACCATTGTGTTCGACGAATCTTTTTGCCATTTCTTTTATACTGTTTTAATTCTTGTTTCTTACCGATTCTTTCACCCTCCCTTAGGGGGATATTTCCTCTAATAGGGTGCAAAGGTACAAATAAGTGAGGAAAAAGCCAAATTTTCGAGCAGCGAAAGCAAAATAAAAAATATTTTTTATCCCGAAACGCATCTTACCTTATTTTTCTTTCAAATCAACTCCAGCATCAACTGCAAATCTATGGGCGCAATCCCATTATCGATGAGCAGCTGACGGTCGTTGTTGATTTCCTCTTCCAGGAACGAGAAGCCTTCGCCTTCCGGCAACACATTCAAAGACTGTTGAAAATAGCTGACAGCTGTTGATACATCACCATTGATCCAGACACTATAGGCCGCGTTGACATAATCCTCATGGATAGGTTCCTGTTCCAACAAACGACGATAGATGTCGATAGCCTGATCCACCTTTCCGCTGTTCAACAGCACCCACGCCAAGATGCGCTGTACACTATCGTCGTCGGGATATTGCAAGTCACACTGATAAACCTTCTCTACCGCTTCCTGCTTTTGTCCCAAATGCAACAAGGCAAGCGCCTCGTTCAACAGATAGTTCTTCTGTCCCGGCACCAGCTCCTGCAACTTGCGATAGTTGTCTGCTGCCTGCTGATAGCGCTCCAGCAGCATAGACACACGGGCATAGCTCTTCAACGCCCGCAGGTCTTCACCTTTGGCAAGAATCTGTTCCAACACGTTGAACGCTTCCTTGTAGAAAGCTGATTTGACGAGCGGCAATTTCTCACGATGTCCCGATTTGATATATGACGAGGCTCTCAGATACAGATAGGTTGTATCATTGGAATCGTTGTATATTTCCAGCAAGTCCGACAGATCACCATACTTTTTCTGCTTGTACAGGAACATTCCAAAACTGGTCTTCATGGCATCATATTTAGCATCCTTGAAGATGGGCAGCAGCAGGAAGAAAGCAGGTGCCAACCGGGTTGGAGCATACTCTTTTCCGAAAGGATTCACCAAATCGTCACGGTTGCGGTATATTCTGAAAAATCGGTACAAATCCTGCAGGTATCTGTGACGCACATAGGTTGGCTTTACGCGGGAGGTATTGAACATCTCCTCGCCCATATCACCACCGGAATAGAATGCTTCCCGAATACCTTCCGGCAAATGTTCTGCAACAGATGAGAAAGCAAAGACAAAGGAATACTTGTCGGAGTCGCAGAAAGGATTGCTCATGTTGAGTTTATTCAGGAAAGCCTTTATCTTCCCCTTTTCGCGGAGGTTCTGTAAACGCGGATGCTTGCTGTAGAAAGGACAGAACCAGTTGGACAACTCATCAAAGAACGGGAATTTCTTCATCTGTTTGAATCCCCCAAAGAACACGTCTGCCCCATTCTGCTGCATCTTCACCATCTGCTGGATACTCTCTTCCAATTCCTCCATCGCCTTGTCTGCAGCATCGGGGTTCAGGATATCCTCCATCGGATCGTCTTCCTTCTCCTCGATTCCGTGACGGGTAATCTTAAAATTGTTGTTCTTCATGATGGTGGGCATGATGTCGGTCTGAATCTTCCGGTTGTCTTCCTCGGCATTCATGCAATAGAATACCTGCATCTGCAGCTCCTGCAACTCACGGAGCGCATCCTGGTTCTCCCCGTTGTCTGTCAGCTGGTTCATGATGGTCTGTTGCTCTTCGGCAAACAGCGGATGGTCGTTCAACGAAAAGATCAGTCCCACCAGCGCACGCTGACGCAGATTCACGTTTTCGGCTTTCAGACAGACGGCCGCAAGCACGTTGAGTTTGTGGATATCAAACATATTCATGCACGCCAGACTGATGGCGCTCACCATCAGCTGCTGGTCGATGAGGTCAACGGTTGGCGACAGCAACAGTTTTGTGTAGAACTGTTCGTCGGCACTGTTCCATTGCAGGGAGATAAACAAAGAGCTGAACAACCGCTCGGTGAATGCCGTATGACGCTGATACAGTTCATCGGAATGCGCCTGCGAAGTTTCCTCCGGTTCCAGCGACAGCATTGCCACATCTGAGACAAAGCGTTCCAATACGTCCTGTATGAAAACATACGACATATTCAGACGATTCGACTTTTGGAAGGCTTCCACATAGATAGTCTGATTCTTACAACGCCACGAGATCTCCAGGTTCTCGATGATGCGATAGACGCGACGCAGCAGCTGACGGTACAACTTCTCACGTTCGGGGTCGCGGAAACCTTTCTGCATGTATTCCACCATGCGCTGGTAGTTGTCAACCACCAACTGATAGTCGTCGTTGCCCAAGAGGTTGGGCTGTCCTGTATATAATGGCTGAAGGGTGCTGATGGCATCATTCAGTCGCTGTTTCCTGACACATTCACGTGCCTTGTTCAATATCTGATCGGCTCTTTCTCCCATTTTTACTCCTTCTCTCCTTACTCCTTCTCTCCTTAATAATTACTTGCATGCTGGAACTTCAGTTGCGGCAACTTCTCGGCCGTCTTCTGGTCCACATGCATATACTTCACCACCAAATCCTGGTAGTTCTTTATACCATATTTATTGATAGAGTCACAAGCGGCATTGTAACCCTTGATAAATTCATCCAGCTGCTGCGAACGGCGCGCATCCAGAATATCCTTTGTGCGGAACACTAACACGCCCCAGTTCTTGTTTTCCTTTCGGGAATCCATCAGTACAGGATTTCCTTTCAGACGGGCAGCGGTGGCCTGCGGTTCCGGCAGCCACATCGCATCCATCTCGTTGTTGATCAACATATTCAGTCGCAATGTCACATCGTTGATTTGTATCCTGAACACCGGATATTTGGGTTTGCCTTTCTCTACGGCGCGGTCCGTGAGCTTGTCGGTAGCCGAATAGCGCGTCATCGCCACCATCTTGTCACTCAACTGCGACAGTTCCTTGATACGGGCCGCCTTGTTGGATATCAGTTGCCAATAGGTATTTGTCGGGGCGATATAGCGCAGCTGCGTACCTTTGCTGATCAGTCGTTGTGTGCGGATACTGTCGGAAACACATCCCTGAACACTTCCGCCCACAAGGGCCGTATCGCAGTCCATCTGTGCGTTAAAGAAACACAAACGGATATCCACCTTCGTCGTATCAAACAGATGATGGTCTTGCGCCAGGAAGATAGGCAGACAGTCTAAGGTGGGCATCACACCGATTTTCATCGCAGCACGATATGCTGCCGCAGCCTTCTCCCGCTCGGCTTTCGTGCGCATCTTCTGACTTTCCTCCGACTCTCCGCAGGCACAAAACAGCACCAATGAAAAGAAAAATATATACTTTATTACACTCATCATGGGACAAAGGTATAAATAAATTTTGTAACAACGAAAATTATTCGTACTTTTGTCGGAAAATATGAAGTGATGGCAAAAGACAGAATCGCATACGTCTGCTCCAACTGCGGACAGGAATCACCGAAATGGATTGGAAAATGTCCCAGTTGCGGACAGTGGAACACCTTTAAGGAAATCAGGATTGCCGGCGACACAGGGTCGATGGCAGCCAAGTCTGCAGCCCAGTCGGTAAGGGCAAACAACAACAGTAAGAACAAGCCCATGCGTCTGCGGGACATCTCCGCGAAAGACGAGCCGCGCATCGATATGCACGACGAAGAACTCAACCGTGTGCTGGGCGGAGGATTGGTTCCAGGCAGCATCATCCTGCTGGGCGGCGAACCGGGTATCGGCAAGAGTACGCTCTCGCTGCAAACAGCTCTGCAGATGCCGGAACGCAAGATTCTGTATGTCAGCGGTGAGGAAAGTGCCCACCAGCTGAAACTCCGTGCCGAACGCTTATCCATCACCCAACACCCTTCACCCAACACCCAGCCTTCCGACAACCTCCTCATCCTCACCGAGACTTCTCTTGAAGCTATCTTCGCACATATTAAAGAGGTACAACCTGAACTGGTCATCATCGACTCCATCCAGACCATCGCCACCGAGGATGTGGAAAGTTCTGCGGGCAGTCTCTCACAGGTTCGCGAGTGTGCCTCTGCCCTCCTCCGCTTCGCCAAGTCGAGCGGTGTGCCTGTCATCCTCATTGGCCATATCACCAAGGAAGGAACGCTCGCCGGTCCGAAGATTTTGGAACATATCGTCGATACTGTCATCCAGTTCGAGGGCGACCAGCATTATATGTACCGCATCCTGCGCAGCATCAAGAACCGCTTTGGTTCCACCAGCGAACTGGGTATCTATGAGATGCAGCAGAATGGTTTGCGACAGGTCAGCAACCCATCAGAGCTACTGCTCACACAAGACCACGAAGGACTGTCGGGCATCGCCATCAGCAGCGCCATCGAGGGTGTGCGCCCATTCCTGGTTGAGACGCAGGCGCTCGTCTCATCGGCTGCCTACGGTACACCGCAGCGCTCTGCCACCGGTTTCGACCAGCGCCGTTTGAACATGCTTTTAGCGGTATTGGAGAAGCGTGTGGGTTTCAAACTGATGCAGAAGGATGTCTTTTTGAATATCGCCGGCGGCTTGCGCGTCACCGATTTGGCAATGGACCTGAGTGTGATTGCTGCCGTCTTGTCCAGCAATGTCGATACCCCTATCGAGAGCGGATGGTGCATGGCAGGCGAAGTGGGTCTTAGCGGTGAGGTGCGCCCCGTCAACAGGATTGAACAACGCATTGCAGAGGCCGAAAAACTTGGTTTCACTCACATGATAATCCCCAAATATAACCTGAAAGGCATCAATCCGAAGAAATACAAAATCGCCCTTCACCCCGTCAGAAAGGTTGAAGAAGCATTAAGAGAGTTGTTTGGATAAAAAGCCCCTCTAAACCACCCCCTGAGAGGGAGACTTTTAAAAGGAAGTTAAATAGGAACTTAAAGAAGAAGTAGAAATGAAAGATTCGATATTGATATTAAGTGGCGGAATGGACAGCGTGACGATGCTGTACGACAAACAGGAAGAGATTGCGATGGCGATTTCCTTCGACTACGGTAGTAACCACAACGCCAAGGAGATTCCCTTTGCCAAAATGCATTGTGAACGGCTGGGTATTCCGCATGTGACGATCCCGCTGGACTTCATGCACCAGTATTTCAAGAGTTCGCTGCTCGACGGCTCCGAAGCCATTCCCGAAGGTCATTATGCCGACGAAAACATGAAATCAACGGTGGTACCCTTCCGCAACGGAATCATGCTGGCGGTGGCTGTGGGAATGGCGGAAAGCAGAGGACTGAAATATGTGATGATGGCCAATCACGGCGGCGACCACACCATCTACCCCGACTGCCGGCCGGAGTTTGTGGAGGCCTTCGATGCGGCTGCCTGCGCAGGAACTTATGTGAATGTACACCTGAAGGCTCCTTATACGCATCTGACAAAGGGCGGTATTGCAGCTATCGGCAAACGGCTGGGCATCGACTACACGGAAACGTGGTCGTGCTACAAGGGCGGCAACCGTCATTGCGGGAAATGCGGCACCTGTGTGGAACGCAAGGAGGCCCTTGCCGAAGCAGAAATCGAGGATTTGACAGAATACGAATAAGCAAGCCTGCTATACTATTTCTATAGCATCTATCGCTATTCCACTGCAAATATACGATTAAGTGAGGACAATATATAATAAATCTGTTTATTTTTATTGTCGAGCGAAACCAGTCGCAAACATTATTAGAAAACATTGCAAAAAACGAGAAAAAGACTGTCAGACTGACAGGCACGCTGTGTATCAAGTAGTTAGAGTGCTTTGAGAGTGACAGAGACTGTCATGAGACTGACATGTTTTAGCGGGTAAAAGGGGTGCTTTTAGACAAAATTCTCTAGAGAATTTGTT
>CADBAP010000087.1 GCA_902792685.1 uncultured Prevotellaceae bacterium | reverse complement strand
GCTTACCACCGCTGCATGGGCACAAGAAGAAAGCGAACCTGACGCATTTGTGTATCCAGAAACAGTCGTTACGAACTGGGCTGACACACCCCTGCAAGTCACCGTCACCAACCCGAAAGCCATCGCCAGAGACTTCGCCAGAGCCGTTTGCAGTCAGTTTACAGACTATCTACCCAACAAGAAGATGATAGAGTATCTGGACGACCGCGCAGGCTACAGTTATGAAAAGAACGAATGCCTCATCGAAGATCTCCCTGCCAACGGCTTCCTCAAGTGCGATATGGCCTGGCAGTGCGACTACAACACCGAGGTGTGCTACTGGCGACGTCCCAACAAGCACCTGCTTGTAGGCGTACTGATGCAAATTGGCTCCGAAGGCGAAGGCGTACAAACCCATCACGCCTTGCTGTTCTACGACTATAACCGCACACCATCGCCTTCCATCGCGGCACCCCCAACCTGCAGCTGCCCAAAGAGGGCAAGGACATCGAGGCTTTATGTGTGGAATGGATTGGCAGCGAAGATGAAGACTTCCGCTTCGACCGCGTAGTCCTGAAATGGAAGAACAACACCTTCAAAACAGGAGCAGAAAGATAACATCCCCCCTTTTTTTATAACCCCTAAGTTAGGGGGCAGGGGTCTGAACACCCCAGAACAACAATAGAGGCACCCCTTCGGAGTGCCTCTATTTACTCAAGTATACTTGGCATTGCATTCGGTTTGCACTTTATTTCACCTCCTCAAAGTCGGCATCCTGGATGGTGTCTGTTTCGGAGCATCCTGCTGTGCCTGCTGACCTGCATTTGGACCAGGCTGAGGACCTGCCTGCTGGTACATCTGCTGGCTGGCTGCCTGCATCACCTGATTGAGGTTGTTGATGGCGCTGTCGATAGCTGCTACATCACCGCTCTTATGAGCATCCTTCAAGGTCTGCAGCGCACTCTCGATACCTGGCTTCTGGTCGGCAGGAATCTTGTCGCCATTGTCCTTCAGGAAGTTCTCGGTGGTGAAAATCATCGAGTCGGCCTGGTTCATCTTGTCGATGCGCTCACGCTCCTTCTTGTCGTTCTCAGCATTCTGCTCTGCCTCAGCCTTCATGCGGTTGATTTCTTCCTCGCTCAGGCCGCTGGATGCCTCGATGCGGATGCTCTGCTCCTTACCTGTGGCCTTGTCCTTAGCGCTGACGTTCAGGATACCGTTGGCGTCGATGTCGAAGGTAACCTCGATCTGAGGAACACCACGACGTGCTGGTGCAATACCTGTGAGGTTGAACTGACCGATAGACTTGTTCTGTGCAGCCATCGGACGCTCGCCCTGCAGCACGTGTACAGTTACCTCTGTCTGGTTGTCGGCAGCGGTAGAGAACACTTCGCTCTTCTTGCAAGGAATGGTTGAGTTGGCCTCAATCAGCTTGGTCATCACACCGCCGAGGGTTTCGATACCCAGTGTCAACGGAGTAACATCAAGCAATACGATATCGCCTACACCACCTTCTTTGTTCAGGATAGCTCCCTGAATAGAAGCTCCTACAGCTACAACCTCATCAGGGTTGACTCCCTTTGAAGGCTCTTTGCCGAAGTAGTTCTTGACGAGGGTCTGCACAGCGGGAATACGGCTGGAACCACCTACGAGGATGACTTCGTCGATATCGCTTGTGGAGAGTTTAGCATCGCGGATAGCGTTCTGGCAAGGTACCAGACATGCCTGGATAAGGTCGTGAGCCAACTGCTCGAACTGTGCACGTGTAAGGTTCTTTACAAGGTGCTTGGGCACACCGCCTTCTGCTGTGATATACGGCAGGTTGATCTCGGTTGTCGTTGTGCTTGACAACTCAATCTTTGCCTTCTCAGCGGCTTCTTTCAGACGCTGCATAGCCATCGGGTCTTTAGAAAGGTCGATGCCTTCAGCTGCCTTGAAGTCGTTGACGAGCCAGTCGATGATAACCTGGTCGAAATCGTCACCACCGAGGTGGGTATCACCATTGGTAGAGAGTACTTCGAAGACGCCACCACCAAACTCCAGAATAGAGATATCGAAGGTACCGCCACCAAGGTCGAAGACGGCAATCTTCATGTCTTTGTTGGCTTTGTCAACACCATAAGCCAATGCAGCTGCTGTAGGCTCGTTGACAATACGCTGAACATTGAGGCCTGCAATCTGACCAGCCTCTTTGGTAGCCTGACGCTGTGAGTCGGAGAAGTAAGCTGGTACGGTGATGACAGCATCGGTTACTTCCTGTCCGAGGTAGTCCTCAGCGGTCTTCTTCATCTTCTGAAGCACCATCGCAGAGATTTCCTGTGGTGTGTACTTACGTCCATCAATGTCAACACGCGGATAGCCGCCTTCATTGACAACGGTGAACGGTACGCGCTCAGCCTCTTTCTGCGACTGTGCATAGGTCTCACCCATGAAACGCTTGATAGAATAAACGGTGTTCTTCGGGTTGGTGATAGCCTGACGCTTGGCAGGATCACCCACCTTGCGCTCACCACCTTCTACAAAACCAATCACTGAAGGAGTGGTACGCTTTCCTTCGCTGTTTGCAATGACAACAGGCTCGTTACCTTCGAATACGGCAACACAGCTGTTGGTTGTACCTAAGTCAATTCCAATAATCTTTCCCATAACTATATATATTTTACAATTTTTATCGAACAAAGTTCTCAAGGAACTCCAATTTGACAATTTTACAATTCTTTTTTCTCTTGCCCCTATGGAGGGGGCTTTCGCATTCTTTAAGTTACAAATGCTGTGCCAAAGATGGGACATGACAGGAAGACTGACAAGATGACATAATAAAGGTGTGTGACAAGATGGCGCAAAAAAAAACAGGTGTGTCATGCGACACACCTGCTATTCTTGAATTCCTTCCTTTCGGAAAGGTTAGGATGGATTTCTTAGAGAGCGAACTTGTAACCCAGAGTGATCTGGAACAAGCTTGTCTTGTTCTTGTCTGCATGCTCGAAAGTCTTGGTTGCACCGAAGATGTAACGAGCATCGAGAACAACATTCTTGTACTCATAAGAAGCACCTACAGGGATAGCGAAGTTGAAAGTCTTAATCTTCGTATCAATACCAAGTCCCTGATAGAAATCGTCTGCATCAACACTCGTACCGTCATAAGAAACCTTCTTGCTAATGTTGAAGCCAGGCTGAACACCAGCCTTGATAGCCAGACCAGGAACGATGTAATACTGAAGCATTACAGGAACATTGATGTAGTTGAGGTTGAGTTTCGGAGACTTGTTTGCAACTTCCTCAAATTTACAACCTTCCATAGAGAAGATAGCACCGAGAGTCAAGCTGAAGTTCTCAGCAACGCCGTACTCAGCCTCAAGACCACCAGCGAAACCTACCTTACCCTTGGTACCGTCACCTGTCAGGTTAGCGAAGTTAATACCAACTTTTGGTTGCAGTGTAAACTGACCAACTTCATTCTGTGCGAAAGCACTTACTGAAGACAGCATGATAGCTGCCATAAGAATCATCTTTTTCATAATCATTAACTTTTTTAAAAGTGAATTAATTTCGGTGCAAAGATAAACCCTTAATCTTTATTAAGAAAAGAAATGGCGATTTTTCGTTTGTTTTTAACGTTTTTTTTGATTTAAATCAAGAAAAACGGCTTTTTACGTTAAAATTACGGCTTATTTCTCTCCTATTATTTGGTTAATTTTTGTTTCCAACTCCTCACAAAGCTCAGGATTGTCTTTCAGCAGTTTCTTGGCGGCATCGCGACCTTGTGCCAGTTTAGCCCCGTCGTAGGAGAACCAGCTACCGCTCTTGGTGATAATTCCGTATTCAACACCCAGGTCGAGAATCTCGCCGACTTTGGAGATGCCTTCACCAAACATGATCTCGAACTCTGCACGGCGGAAGGGAGGTGCCACCTTGTTCTTGACGACTTTCACCTTCGTCAGGTTACCCAGAATCTCCTCACCATCCTTGATGGCGCTGGACTTACGGATATCGAGGCGCACGCTGGCATAGAATTTCAGTGCATTACCGCCAGTAGTGGTCTCAGGATTACCAAACATCACGCCGATTTTCTCGCGCAGCTGGTTGATAAAGATACAGGTGGTATTCGTCTTGGCAATGGTGGAGGTGAGTTTGCGCAGAGCCTGACTCATCAGACGGGCATGCAGACCTACAGCACTATCGCCCATGTCGCCTTCTATTTCCTTCTTGGGCGTGAGGGCAGCCACAGAGTCGATAACGATGATGTCGATGGCTGACGAGCGGATGAGCTGGTCAGCAATCTCCAATGCCTGCTCACCGTTGTCGGGCTGGGAAATCCACAGGTTATCGACATCGACACCCAGTTTCTGAGCATAGAAACGGTCGAAGGCGTGCTCGGCATCGATGAAGGCAGCAATACCGCCAGCCTTCTGTGCCTCCGCAATCGCATGAATGGCGAGGGTGGTCTTACCTGATGATTCAGGACCGTAGATCTCGATGATGCGTCCTCTGGGATATCCGCCGACGCCGAGTGCGGCATTTAGTCCGATACTACCGGTAGGAATCACATCCACATTCTCTATATGCTCGTCGCCGAGTTTCATGATACTTCCTTTGCCGAAGTCTTTCTCTATCTTCGACATTGCTGCCTGCAGGGCTTTCAGCTTCTCCTGCTGTGGGGTCAGCGCCTCTTGATTTTCTTCTTTTTTTGCCATGGTTATATTATTTTTTCGTTATGTCGTTATGTCGATATGTCGTCATGTCGATTGTTATAATTCGATATCAATATCGAATTGTTCGTGCCAAGGGAGACCCTGTTTGTTGAGCTGCTCCATGAATGGATCGGGGTCGAACTCCTCGACATTGAAGACACCCGGCTTGCGCCAGAGTCCCTTGCAGAACATCATCGCACCAATCATTGCAGGAACACCAGTGGTATAGCTTACACCTTGCATACCCGTTTCCATATAGGCATCCTGGTGCTTGCAGTTATTATATATATAATAGGTGTGCTCCTTGCCGTCTTTGAGTCCGCGGATACGGCAGCCGATAGAGGTTTCGCCCTCGTAGTTCTCGCCCAGGTCCTGCGGATTAGGCAGTACGGCCTTGAGGAACTGCAGAGGAACGATCTTCACCTTGACGGTTTTAGTCGTCTGGTCGTCTGGTCGTTTGGTCGTTTGGGAATTGCAGTCGCATTCCTCTGCCAACGGTGCCTCATAGATGACTTCATCGATGCGGCTCATGCCGATGTTCTGAATCACTTCGAGGTGCTTGAGATACTGCTGTCCGAAGGTCATCCAGAAGCGGGCGCGCTTGATGGTTGGATAGTTGATGACGAGTGACTCTATCTCCTCGTGATGCAACAGGTAGCTGTCGCGCGGTCCGATATTCGGATACGTCAGGTCCTTGTGAATCTCCAGCGGCTCGGTCTCCACCCACTGACCGTTTTCCCAGTAGAGTCCCTTCTGGGTGATTTCGCGGATGTTAATCTCCGGATTGAAGTTGGTGGCGAAAGCCTTATGGTGGTCACCGGCATTGCAGTCCACAATGTCGAGATACTGGATTTCATCGAAATGGTGTTTGGCAGCATAGGCAGTGAAGATGCTCGTGACACCCGGATCGAAGCCACAACCGAGGATAGCGGTCAGACCAGCCTCACGGAAGCGGTCGCGATACGCCCACTGCCAGGAGTATTCGAAATGCGCCTCATCTTTCGGCTCATAGTTGGCCGTATCGAGATAGTTACAGCCGCACGCCAGACAAGCATCCATAATGGTCAGGTCCTGATAAGGCAACGCGAGGTTGACGACCAGTTCAGGTTTGAAGTCATTGAACAAGGCCTTCAGCTGCTCCACATCGTCGGCATCGACCTGGGCGGTCTGGATGTGAATGGGTGATGGGTGTTGGGGGGTAGGTGTTAGCAACCCCTTCTCCCTTATCGCCTCCACGATGGCATCACATTTCTCCTTGCGACGGCTGGCAATCATGAACTCAGTAAACACATCGCTGTTTTGTGCAATCTTGAAGGCTGCCACAGTGGCAACGCCTCCGGCACCAATCATAAGTATTCTGCTCATTTTCTTTTGTTGTTCTATGATGATGGTTTGTTTCTTTTCTTTCTTTTTGCGAGCTGCAATCATATACTCTGTAAAAACGTCGGACTGCTCGTCGGTCTTGCGTTCAGCAACGAGGTCTTCGCGGAACCGGTCTAATCGAAATTCTTTTCCCATAGTTTCCTTCCAATTTGATGGCAAAGATAAATAAAAATGAGAACAGCGCAAAGAAAAAACGGTTTTTTATTCGAGTGAGGATAAATCTTCGGAGTGGATGCCCAGCGCATTCATCAGCGAGTAGCCCAAGATTTCCTGCCGGAAGTTGCCACCAGGCATCGGCTGCATGGCGAAGACCGTGATGCGCTTGCTGTCATCGGCCTGACGAAGGAGATTGCGGATATCGTTGTACAACGGTCCCTCTTCCGCATTGGGAATCACCATGATGCGCTGGACGGCAGGCTGCTGACAGACGGTTCCGAGGATATCAAGAAAGAAGTCGTCGCGTGTGGTCTGCTGTTCGATGGGCAGCGCACTGATGACAAACTCGCCCAAGTGGTCCTGGAACGCTTTCTCGTGGAGTTCCTCTGCATAATTGGACGGCACGAAGTTTTCCAGTCGGGTTTTGTTCTTATCATGAATGAGTATCACTTGGGTGATGGGTGATGGGTGGTGGGTGATGGACCGCATGCCGCCATCGAGGGCGATGCAGTCGATCCATCGGGCGATGTCTGCCGGTGGGATACGGCGCATGAGCATCCGTTCGAAGTTGACGATGAGGTTGAATGCGACGTGGTCGATATAGTCGGCATCGGCAATGATGACATTCTGACAGTCCCACTGACCATTTGGTTGAATCTTGTTGTTGTCTTCGTTCATAGGATGCGAAGGTACACAAAAAAGCCGAACCCACAAAAAAATCGATTTAAAATATGCTGTTGAAGGTAATAAAAGGGTGCTGATTCCGTTTTATAAGAAATTGATGAAAGAGAAGACTCACAAAGAGAATCACAACAGTTATTCTCATATCTTGAAGTACACCGGACTTTTTGGCGGCGTACAGGGACTGAATATTTTAGCCAGCATGGTGAAAACCAAGTTGGTGGCTTTGATATTGGGTCCGAACGGTATTGGTCTGATCTCTCTGTTCAACTCTACGATGGGACTGGTGGGCAATGCCACCGGATTCGGTTTGCCGGTAGGAGCCGTCAAGAAGATTTCGGAAGCTTACGATAGCGGTGACGAGACAGAAGTGCGTGAAACGGTGAAACTGGTACGGTCGTGGAGTTTGTTTGTTGCCTTGCTCGGTACATTCGTTTGCATCATCCTGAGTCCGCTGCTCAGCCGTTACACCTTCTCGTGGGAAGGCCACACGCTGCACTTCATCTGTCTGGCTCCGGCTGTCGGTCTGACAGCTTTGGCAGGTGGTGAGGTAGCCATCCTGAAAGGAATCCGTAAACTGCGCCAGCTGGCAGAATCCACTGTATATACCTCATTGTTGGGTGTGGTGCTGGCGGTACCTATCTATTACATCTTCGGTGTGGCCGCCATCGTGCCTTCGCTCGTGCTGCTGGCATTGGCTAACATGATTATCGTATGTGTACGCTCCTATCATTTCTATCCGTTGAAGCTGTCGTTCAACAAGAATTTACTGAAGAAAGGCCGGGGAATGCTCCGTTTGGGAACAGGCTT
>CADBAP010000086.1 GCA_902792685.1 uncultured Prevotellaceae bacterium | reverse complement strand
GGCATTGACCTTCCGCCATTTTGGTAGTGAGAAATGGAGTACTGTATCGTGGAACCAGTTCTCTGTACGCGTAAAGCAGGTTTCCAATGCTTTGCTCAACATGGGACTGAAACCGCAGGAGTCTATTGCGGTCTTTGCCCAGAACTGCCTCCAGTATCTGTACACAGACTTCGGAGCCTATGGCGTGCGAGTCATCTCCATTCCTTTCTATGCCACCAGCTCAGAGCAGCAGATCCAGTATATGATTCATGATGCTGGTGTCAAGGTGCTGTTTGTAGGCGAACAGGAGCAATACGACAAGGCACACCGCATCTTCCCGTTGTGTCCGACGCTCGACCGCATCGTCGTCTATGATCCGAGTGTACGCATCAGCACGCATGATCCGAATGCCATCTATTTTGAGGATTTCCTGAAACTGGGACAGGGCAATGTGGATGAGGTTGCCGATGCATCTGATCTGGAGCGCATCGAGGCCAATCTGCCAAGACAGTCGGAGGTGGAAGAGCTGTGGGAACAAGCCAATGAGGATGACTTGTGTAATATTCTCTATACGAGTGGTACTACAGGCGACTCAAAGGGTGTGATGCTTACCTACGGACAGTATCATGCAGCGGTGATCGCCAACGACAAGTATGTGCCAGTAGGAGAGAACGACCGTGTCATCAACTTCCTGCCATTTACCCATATCTTCGAACGCGGATGGGCTTATCTGGCATTGACGGAAGGTGCACAGCTCATCATCAACACCAATCCGCGTGAGATTCAGGAGGCGATGCGAGAGACACATCCTACCTGTATGTCGTCGGTTCCACGTTTCTGGGAGAAAGTCTATGTGGCTGTCAAGGCGAAGATAGAGGATGCTGGCGGTATGCAGCGGAAACTGTTTGAACGCGCCTTGGCTGTCGGCAAGAAATACAATATCGAATACCTGAGTCGAGGCAAGCGTCCGCCACTCCACCTGCAGGCTGAATACACCTTATATAATAGGACCATCCTGTCACTGGTGCGCAAGCAGTTAGGACTGGAGCAGGCTCACTTCTTCCCAACGGCTGGTGCTACGGTATCGCCAGAGGTAGAGGAGTTTGTTCATGCCATCGGTCTGAATATGATTGTGGGCTACGGACTCACAGAGAGTCTGGCTACCGTTAGCTGCGACCGCTTGGGACAACCCTATACAATCGGTTCCGTCGGTCGTCCGCTCGATGATGTAGAGGTGAAGATTGGTGAGAACGATGAGATCTTGTTACGAGGAAAGACCATCACGAAAGGCTATTACCACCGTGAGGCTCTCAATGCGGAAGCTTTCGACAAAGATGGTTTCTTCCATACGGGTGATGCCGGCTATCTGAAGAATGGAGAACTGTTCCTCAAGGAGCGTATCAAGGATTTGTTCAAGACCTCCAACGGTAAGTATATCGCACCGCAGGCATTGGAATCGAAACTGCTGGTTGACCGCTTTGTGGAGCAGATTGCTGTGATTGCTGACGAAAGGAAGTTTGTGTCAGCACTCATCGTACCAGAATACCAGGTGTTGGAGGAATATGCCCGTGAACATGGTATCGCATTCAAAGACCGTGAGGAACTGTGCAAGGACGAGCGCATCATGAAGATGATGGCCGACCGCATTGATACCCTCCAGCAGCAGATGGCCAGCTATGAGAAGATCAAGCGCTTCACCTTGATGCCCCACCATTTCTCGATGGAGAATGGTGAACTGACGAACACACTGAAGCTGAGACGCAACGTGATCATCAAGAACTACAAAGAGGTGATAGATGAAATGTATGTAGAGGAGTAATTCACAATTCATAATTCATAATTCATAATTCATAATTCACAATTAGGTGATTACACAAGATCAACTGAAAGATGTATTGGAGCGGGCAGAGGCTTTGTACCGTTACCTCGATATAGACAAGAAACAGGTGGAGTTCGAAGAAGAGCAACTCCGCACCCAGGCGCCAGACTTCTGGGACGACCCCTCGCGCGCGCAGGCGCAAATGAAAAAGGTGAAGTCCATCGAGAAATGGCTCACTGGTTATAAGGATGTGCGCATGTTTGCCGATGAACTGCAGCTGGCTTTCGATTTCTACCACGATGAGATGGTGACAGAAGAGGAGGTGGATGCCGACTACGAGAAGGCCATCAAAGCCATTGAGGACCTCGAACTGAAGAATATGCTCCGTCAGGAGGAAGACCCGATGGATGCTGTGCTGAAAATCAATTCAGGCGCTGGCGGAACAGAGAGTCAGGATTGGGCGTCGATGCTCATGCGTATGTATATGCGCTGGGCAGAAGCACACGGCTACAAGGTCACCATCAGCAACCTGCAGGACGGTGATGAGGCTGGTATCAAGACGGTGACGATGGAGATCGAGGGAGGAGAATTTGCCTATGGATACTTGAAGAGCGAGAATGGTGTCCACCGTTTGGTGCGCGTCAGCCCGTTCAATGCGCAGGGAAAACGCATGACCTCCTTCGCCAGCGTGTTTGTCACACCGTTGGTGGATGACACGATAGAGGTGTTTGTCGATCCTGCCAAACTGTCGTGGGATACCTTCCGAAGCAGTGGAGCAGGCGGCCAGAACGTCAACAAGGTGGAATCGGGAGTGCGCCTGCGCTATTGGTACACCGATCCTGATACGGGTGAGGAAGAGGAAATCCTCATTGAGAATACGGAAACGCGCGACCAGCCGAAGAACAAGGAGAAGGCGTTGCTGCTGTTGAAGTCACAACTCTACGATCGTGCCATGAAGAAACGCATGGAGGCGCAGGCGAAGATCGAGGCCGGCAAGAAAAAGATAGAGTGGGGAAGTCAAATCCGTTCGTATGTCTTCGATGACCGACGTGTAAAAGACCATCGCACCAACTACCAGACATCAGATGTTGATGGCGTCATGGATGGAAAACTCGACGGATTCATCAAATCGTACCTAATGACATTTGGGGGAGAGGAGGGTAATTAAAAATAGGTAGTTAAAGATGAAGTTAAATAGGAAGTTATAGACCTTCGGCCTAGGGAGTTAATGGTCTTCGACCAAGGACGTCAGTTCCTCCAAATGCGGTTTCTATCGTCCACGAGCGCAGCGAGTTAACTTCCATTTTAACTCCCAATAAGTTGAACGCAGTGAAACTTTAAAATTTAAAATATAATATTATGAGTAAAAAAGGAAATGTAAAGCGAGTAGCTTATCAGAAGAAACAAGAGGAACAAGGCCGCAAGGTTGTCAATTGGATTTTCGGCGTGCTGGTTGTGCTGGCCATTATCTTCGCCGTATGGACCATCTTGATGATGAGCTGATGAGCGGAATGGAAATTGAGCGCAAGTTTCTGGTTCACAAACAAAAGAACTGGAAAGAGCTTGCCGTCAGTAGCAGCCATATACAACAAGGATATATGGCTGCTGTCAATACTGTCCGGATACGTATCCGCGACGAGAAGGCTTTTCTCACAATCAAGGGAAAGAGTGTCAACGGCGGCTTGTCGCGCTATGAGTTTGAAAAGGAGATCTCCATTGGAGAGGCGCAGCAGCTGCTCAAACTCTGCGAACCGCCCGTTATAGACAAATACCGTTACCTGATTCCTTTTGAGGGACATACCTTCGAAGTGGATGAATTCTTGGGTGCCAACGAAGGATTGGTGATGGCGGAAGTTGAACTTGAAGACGAAAGGGAAGAGGTCGCTTTGCCGGATTTCATTGGTTTGGAAGTAACGGGTGATGCCCGTTTCTACAACCGCAATATGCGTAGAAATCCGTTTAGCGCCTGGCGCGACACCTTACCAGAAGAATACCGATAAGGAAGGCGATGGTGCTGCCGAAGGCATCGGCATAGAAGTCTAGCCATTCACCACTTCGGCGACCGCCGGTACAATTGGCCTGCACCAGTTCAATCAGGCCACCCATTATAATGGGCATCAACCAAGCATAGAGCAACAGCTGTTTGGTTGATGTCTGTTTGTTTCTGACCATCTCAAAGCCCACACACATCGTCAGCACGAAATACATCACCATGTGTGTCCATTTGTCTGCCATACTCACATGACTGAGTGGTGTTTCAGGAATCGGGATGATGCATATCGTCCAAATAGCAACGATGAGCAGGCTGCTCAGCGGGAAGTTTTTGACAGTTTTGATTAATAATTTCATGTTTTGATGCTAAATAGGGCACAAAAATAAAAATTTTTTTATACTTTTGCAAAGTTTTGTAAGTATAATGTGGTGAAATAGGTATGTCACATCAGGAAAGAGGAAACTTTGGAAGCAAGTTAGGTGTCATCCTCGCTACGGCAGGAAGTGCTGTGGGCTTGGGGAATGTTTGGCGTTTTCCCTATATGGCAGGTGAAAACGGTGGTGCGGCATTTATTCTGATCTATATCGCTTGTGTGTTTGTGATTGGGCTGCCCTGTATGATTGGTGAGTTTATCATCGGACGGCATGCTGCCTCGAATTCGGCACGTGCCTATACGAAACTGTCGAATGGCACCGCTTGGAAATATATCGGCTATATGGGTCTTCTCACAGGTTTCCTGATTACCAGTTATTACTCTGTTGTGTCCGGCTGGTGTCTGCAATATGTGACAGAGTCGGCCATAGACGGTCTGCATGGCGACCCTGATTACTTCAAAAACTACTTCGCAGAGTTTTCTACCAATCCGTGGAAACCGATTGTGTGGGCAGTCGTCTTTCTGGTGATTACCCATTTTGTGATTATCCGCGGTGTGAGAAACGGTATCGAACGGGCATCGAAAATCCTGATGCCTACCTTGTTTATATTATTGCTGGTTATCGTGGGAGCCTCCTGTATGCTGTCTGGAGCCGAGAAAGGCATCTCTTTCTTGCTGAAACCCGACTTCTCAAAAGTGGATTCTGAGGTGTTCCTCGGTGCCTTAGGACAGTCGTTCTATTCGCTGAGCATCGGCATGGGTTGTATCTGTACCTATGCTTCGTATTTCTCACGACAAACCAACCTCACAGGCAGCGCCGTTCAGATTGGCGTTATCGATACGTTGGTGGCCATCCTCGCAGGACTCATGATATTCCCTGCAGCATTCTCCGTAGGCGTGAGTCCAGACAGTGGTCCTTCGCTGATCTTCATCACCCTGCCCAATGTGTTTGAAAGAGCATTTACAGGAATGGCTGTCGTAGGCTATATCATCTCGCTGGCCTTCTATGCGCTATTGTCGTTGGCGGCATTGACATCGTTGATCTCCCTGCATGAGGTCAGCACGGCCTTCTTCCAGGAGGAAATGCATATCTCCCGTAACAAAGCTGCAACGATTGTTACAGTGACGTGCTCCGTCATTGGTGCCTTCTGCTCGCTGTCGTTGGGCGATTGGGATTTCCTGTCGGTAGGTTCGATGAATCTGTTCTCATTGTTTGACTTCGTGACAGGACAGATCTTCCTGCCGTTGGGTGGATTCCTCACGTGTCTGTTCTTGGGATGGTATGTACCCAAACAGTTGGTAAAAGATGAGTTTACCAACTGGGGAACGCTGAAGATACGTTTGTTCGGCATCTTCCTGTTCCTCATCCGCTTTGTCTGTCCAATAGCAATCCTCGTCATCTTCCTCCATCAATTAGGCGTTTTCTAAACGCCTAATTCAACTTTCGGAAGTTGAGGAGTTATAAGTAGTTAAATGGAGTTACCGCGATGCGCAGCGAGTTAAAACCTCACATACGGTTTCAGACGTTCGATGGCGTGGGGTGGAAAGTCGTTTAGCAAACTCAGCTGGTCTAAACTTTGTATGTTTCCTTTCAGCCGTCTGTAGTCGATGATGGCACGTGCCTGATAGTAGTTGAGGTATGGATGCTGTCTCAGTTGACCCAAGGTCAGTTCGTTGAGGTTCATTCGTTCTGGTTGTGGGTTGCTGACAACGAAATAGGCGAGTGCATCTTCTGGAAATCCTTCTATCTCGCGCAGTTGTTCTACGGCCACATATCCCCCTAACTTTTTTCCGTAGGCAGTAATCATTCGTGCCCATCCGCTGCCGATGCCTGGTACTTTCTTCAACGTGGTCGTATCTGCAGTGTTCAATACGATATGTTCGCCAGGCTTCAGTTTGATGGGATAGAGCAACGTATCGCGGTCGTAAGAGTCGTAGACCGGCCGTTCTCCAACAACAGCCGTTGCTGGCCGATAGTCACCATTGATGCGGATGTAAGGTTCCAACGAACGGTATTGTTCCACCGTCATACCATACAGTCTGCCAAAATCTTCTGCATGACGATAGACACCGCCCTTGGAGCGGTATTTGTAGATGTTGCGAATCTGCCAGGGAGCAAATCCCAGTCTCGACAGTTGTGCACTGTCAGCGGTATTGGGGTCAAACGGGAATCGTTCTACAGTCCTGCCGTCTAATTGCATATAGCTAACCTGCGTTCCATTGGCGGTCCTGAATGTTTGGGTGTGACCGTTCGATATGGAATCTGCTGTTGTCATCTTCGTGGTCATCTGTTGCTGGTCGAGCAGCAAGGCTCCTCCGATACCCAACAAGGCAACGGTCAGGAGAAAGATATACACCTTTCTGTCGTTTGCGCCGATAAAGAAAAGGTTCCGAAAAAACTTCATAAGGTTCACTCGGTAGGTTGCACAAATAGATTATATGATGTTGCAAAAGTAGGAAAAATCTGAATAGCAACCAAATAAAAAGCAAAAAAGAGACGTTTTCACATCTCTTTTTCTGGTCGGGATGAGGCGACTCGAACGCCCGACCCCTACGTCCCGAACGTAGTGCGCTACCAACTGCGCTACATCCCGATTGCCTAAAGCGGGTGCAAAGGTAGTGAAAGTTGAGCGAAGAACAAAATAATTTGCAAATTATTTTTTCTTCCTTAATGCATAATGCATAATGCTTAATGCTTAATTTTTTTCCTTTTTAACACATTTGCACTTATTGTTCTTATGGGGCAAAGAGCAAGGAGGTTCCCCTTACAACAGCTCTGGCAGTTCGAACAACTTGTTTGAGTTGGAGCCTTTGATGAGGATATAATAGCCCTGTGGCTGCTGCTGGCGGATGG
>CADBAP010000085.1 GCA_902792685.1 uncultured Prevotellaceae bacterium | reverse complement strand
AACAAATTCTCTAGAGAATTTTGTCTAAAAGCACCCCTTTTACCCGCTAAAACATGTCAGTCTCATGACAGTCTCTGTCACTCTCAAAGCACTCTAACTGCCTGATACACAGAGCGCCTGTCAGTCTGACAGTCTATTTCTCGTTTTTTGCAATGTTTTCTCATAAATTTAATGCTTTTACACAACATTTTTCAACACGATAATTTGGATGACAGAGCAGCTTTGCTCCTAATTTGATGGGTATTAATGGGGTTAATGGGCCTATTCAGCACTCCCAAATCTGCACAAAACGGGGCATCTGTGCACATAATACTCGTTTTTGTGCATTTTTATTTGCCTACTCCCCAAAAAGTTTATACCTTTGCACCGTTTTTCAGAAACCCTGTATATCAATAAGGTATTTATAGTAACCAATAAAATATTTTATGGCTTTAAAAATCGTCGTGCTGGCCAAGCAAGTGCCAGACACAAGAAATGTAGGCAAGGACGCTATGACCGCTGAAGGTACTGTGAACCGTGCCGCACTGCCTGCTATCTTCAATCCTGAAGATTTGAACGCATTAGAGCAGGCTCTCCGTTTGAAAGAGCAGAATCCGGGTTCTACCGTTGGAATCCTCACGATGGGTCCTCCACGTGCCGGTGAAATCATCCGTCAGGGACTGTATCGCGGTGCTGACACCGGTTGGTTGCTGACCGACCGTCTGTTTGCCGGTGCCGACACGCTGGCAACTTCTTATGCGCTGGCAACAGCTATCAAGAAGATTGGTGATGTGGATATCGTCATCGGCGGCCGTCAGGCTATCGATGGTGATACCGCACAGGTAGGTCCGCAGGTAGCTCAGAAGCTGGGTCTCAATCAGGTGACTTATGTAGAAGAAGTTAATGAAGTTAAAGAAGTTAATGGAGTTAAGAAGGTTCTCGTAAAGCGTGTCATCGACGGTGGTGTAGAAACTGTAGAGGCTCCTCTGCCGGTAGTGATTACCGTAAACGGTAGCGCTGCTCCCTGTCGTCCCCAGAACGCCAAGCTGGTGATGAAGTACAAGCGTGCTACTTGTCCGATGGAGCGCCCTGCTGAGGGTACTGCTTACGACTATCTGTACGAGGAGCGTCCTGAGCTGACTTTGAATCAATGGAGCGTTGCCGACGTTGACGGTGATGTCAACCAGTGTGGTCTGAGCGGTTCTCCGACGAAGGTAAAGGCGGTGAAGAACATTGTCTTCCAAGCTAAGGAGTCGAAAACTTTGACGGCTTCTGATGCTGATGTTGAGGGTATGATCAAAGAATTGTTGGAAGAGAAGATTATTGGCTGAGTATGAAGTTAAAGAAGTTAGAGAAGTTAAGTAGTTAAGCCAAATGTCTGACTACTGAAAAAGGTAATGGCTTAACTTCTGAGCGAAGCGATAACTTCTTAACTACATAACTACAAAAAAGATACGAATATGAATAATGTTTTTGTATATTGTGAGATAGAAGGTACACTGGTACAGGAAGTATCTCAAGAGTTGCTGACCAAGGGTCGCAAACTCGCCAATGAACTCGGAGTTGAACTCCACGCTGTTGTTGCCGGTACTGGCATCAAGGGTAAGGTGGAAGACCAGATTCTTCCTTATGGTGTTGACAAACTGTTTGTCTTCGACGGCGAAGGTTTGTTCCCTTACACCTCTGCTCCCCATACCGACATTATGGTTAACCTCTTCAAGGAGGAACAGCCACAGATTTGTTTGATGGGTGCTACCGTCATCGGCCGTGACCTCGGTCCCCGTGTCAGCTCATCACTCACCAGCGGTTTGACTGCCGACTGTACAGAGTTGGAGATTGGTCCGTATGAGGATAAGAAGAATAATAAGGTGTACGAGAACCTGCTCTATCAGATTCGTCCAGCTTTCGGTGGTAACATCGTGGCAACGATTGTCAACCCCGACCACCGTCCACAGATGGCTACCGTTCGTAGTGGTGTGATGCAGAAGGCAATCTATGAGGGCGACTGTAAGAAGGAGGTTGTTTATCCGGAGGTAAGCAAGTATGTAAGTCCTGAAGCTTTCGTTGTGAAAGTATTGACACACGAAGTACAGGCTGCCAAGCACAACCTGAAGGGTGCTCCTATCGTAGTTGCCGGTGGTTATGGTGTCGGCTCCAAGGAAGGCTTCGACCAGCTTTTCCAGTTGGCAAAGGTTCTTCACGGCGAGGTTGGTGGCTCACGTGCTGCCGTTGATGCCGGATGGATCGACCACGACCGTCAGATTGGTCAGACGGGTGTGACCGTTCATCCGAAGGTGTATATTGCCTGCGGTATCTCCGGACAGATTCAGCACATCGCCGGTATGCAGGACTCTGGTATCATCATCTCTGTCAACAATGATCCCGATGCACCTATCAACAGCATCGCCGATTATGTGATTGTTGGTACTGTGGAAGAGGTTGTACCCAAACTGATTAAGTATTATAAGCAGAACAGTAAGTAACCCCCCACAGTCCCCCCGAGGGGGGATGATAAATTAACCAAGACCCAAGCCCCTATTTGGTCTTCCCCCTTCGGGGGATAAGAGGGGGGTTTATAACATGAACTATTATAGTGACCACCCGGAGATTGGATTTTATCTCAATCATCCTTTAATGGCTCGCATCGTTGAGCTGAAAGAAAAGGGTTTCGCTGATGCGAAGGAATATGACTACGCTCCCGTTGACCTGGGCGACGCCATCGAGAACTATAAGCAGATTCTCGATATCACCGGCGACGTAGCTGCGAATATCATCGAGCCGAACAGCGAAGATGTTGACCTCGAAGGTCCACACCTCGAAAACGGCCGTATGATCTATGCCTCAAAGACTTACGAGAACCTCGATGCTACCCGCAAGGCTGGTTTGTGGGGTGTAAGTATGCCTCGCCGTTACGGCGGTCTGAACCTGCCTAACGCTGTGTTCTCTATGCTGTCTGAGATGATTTCGGCTGCTGATGCCGGTTTCCAGAATATCTGGAGCTTGCAGAGCTGTATCGACACGCTCTATGAGTTTGGTTCTGAGGAGCAGCGTCAGAAGTACATTCCACGCGTTTGTGCCGGTGAGGGTATGTCTATGGACCTCACTGAGCCTGATGCCGGTTCCGACCTGCAGCGCGTGATGCTGAAGGCTACCTTCGACGAGAAGGAGAACTGCTGGCGTCTGAATGGTGTGAAGCGCTTCATCACCAATGGTGACAGCGACATCCACCTCGTGCTGGCTCGTTCTGAGGAAGGCACCAAAGACGGCCGCGGTCTGTCAATGTTCATCTACGACAAGCGTCAGGGCGGCGTTGATGTACGTCACATCGAGCACAAACTCGGTATTCACGGTTCACCAACCTGCGAGCTTACCTATAAGAACGCGAAGGCAGAACTTTGCGGAAGCACCCGCTTAGGTCTGATCAAGTACGTGATGGCGCTGATGAACGGTGCTCGTCTGGGTATCGCTGCACAGTCGGTAGGTGTTGAGCAGGAGGCTTACAACGAAGGTCTCGCTTACGCCAAGGAGCGTGCACAGTTTGGTGAGAAGATTATCAACTTCCCTGCTGTCTATGATATGCTCAGCCGCATGAAGGCGAAGTTGGATGCCGGTCGTGCTCTGTTGTATGAAACAGCGTGCTACGTGGATATCTACAAGTGCTTGGAAGATATTGCTCGCGACCGCGCCCTCACCCCAGAGGAGAAGCAGGAACTGAAGAAGTATCAGCGTCTGGCTGATGCCTTCACACCGCTTGCCAAGGGTATGAACTCCGAGTATGCCAACCAAAACGCCTACGATGCGATCAGCATCCACGGTGGTTCCGGCTTCATCATGGAGTACAAGAGTCAGCGCCTGTTCCGCGATGCCCGTATCTTCTCTATCTACGAGGGTACCACGCAGCTGCAGGTGGTTGCAGCAATCCGCTACATCACCAACGGCACCATGCTGAACAACATCAAGGAGATGGCAGCTGGTTTGGTGCCTTGCGACTGCATGGCCGGTTTGAAGGCCCGCATAGAGAAACTCATCCCGGTTTACGAGGAGGCTCTCGCTAACGTGAAGGCATTGGAGAATCAGGATGCACAAGACTTCCTAGCTCGTCGTCTGTACGATATGACGGCTGAACTGGTGATGTCTCTGCTCATCATCCGCGATGCATCAAAGGCTCCTGAGCTGTTCAAGAAGTCAGCCAACGTCTATGTTCGCATGGCTGAAGAAGATGTTCTTGGCAAGTCTGCCTACATCAAAGCCTTCCAGGTTGAAGACCTTGAGAGCTTCAAGGCAGCTGAGCCAGAAGCTGAGACTGAGGAATAAACCCAACACACAAAGGGTCGACCCTTTGTGTGCAATCAAACAAAAAAAAGGAGCCAGTTGGCTCCTTTTTTCTTTATGATTCCTATTCTACAGGATACCTATTCGGACGAGATTTGGTATGATCTGGATAATAATATAGGGTATTGTACGTTTTTCCGTTTCGCAATATGCAAAAAAATGGTATCTTTGCAGCATCAAAATGATCAAACGATGAGAAGAATATTATTGCTGATGGTCTCGCTGGCGATGATAACGGCGGGAATAGCGAAGCCGAAGAAGAAGGTGGTGACAGAAACGTGGCCTGACGGTACGGTGATGGATGCCTGGTTCCAGAACACGCAGAAGGTGGATGTGGCTGCATTGGGACGGGAGTATGTGATTACCGACTTTGGTGTCAAAAACGACAGCACCCTCATACAGACACAACAGCTGCAGGCTGTCATCGACCGCTGTGCTGAAGAAGGTGGCGGCGTAGTCGTCATCCCTGACGGAACCTTCCTGACGGGTGCACTTTTCTTTAAACAAGGTACGCACCTGCATGTGAAGGGCAAGCTGAAGGGCAGCGACCGCATCAAGGACTTCCCCATCCTACTGACACGCATCGAGGGTGAGACGTGCAAGTATTTCGCCGCGTTGATCAATGCCGACGGACTGGACGGATTCACGATTACTGGACAGGGAACCATTGACGGCAACGGCCTCAACTACTGGCAGGAGTTCTGGACACGCCGATTGTGGAATCCGCAATGTACGAACAAGGATGCTCAGCGTCCGCGCCTGACCTATATCTCTAACAGCCAGCATGTCACCATTCAGGATGTGCACCTCGTCAACTCGCCTTTCTGGACCAATCACATCTACAAGAGTCATCATGTGCGCTTCCTGGACTGCTATATCTATGCGCCGACAGAGAACATCTTCCCGCCAGAACCCAAGCGTGGTGCGCCGTCGAGCGATGCCATCGACGTGGACGCCTGCACCGATATCCTTATCAACGGCTGCTTCATGCACGTCAACGATGATGCAGTGGTGATGAAAGGCGGCAAAGGTACGTGGGCTGATCAAGACAGCACGAACGGTCCCTGTGAGCGTGTACTGATTCAGAACTGTACGTACGGACTTGTTCACGGCTGTCTGACACTGGGGTCTGAAGCTATCCACTGCCGGAATATCGTGTTGCGCAACTGCCACAGCCAGCGTGCCAATCGAGTGTTATGGTTGAAGATGCGACCTGATACGCCACAGCATTATGAATATGTCACCGTTGAGAATATCACAGGACAGTGCGGCCGATTCCTGTATATTCATCCCTGGACACAGTTCTTCAAACCTGGCGACCGTGAGGATATGCCTCTCTCACGCTGCAACAACATCACATTTGCCAACATCAAGGTGGAAACACCAACGATGTTTGATGTTCAAACCTCAGGCAAATACGAGCTGCAAGGATTTACGATGGACGGGAAGGAACTGGGTGATTGGTGATGGGTGATGGGTGTTGGATGATAAAAAAATCCGTGATTCTTTTGCAGATTCACGGGTTTTTTCTATTTTTGCAGCGGAAAACATTGATAAAAACGAAAAATATTCACCATGGACACATCAACAATTATCAACATTTGCGGCTGGGTTGCCACCTTCGGTCTTATCTTCGGTTATCTGCCACAGGCTATTCAGACCATTCGTACCCGTAACACTGACGGCATCTCACTGCCAGGTTTCATCTCTATGGCTATCGGATGTGCCGCCTTCGTGGTACAGGGATTTCTGCTTGAGAACTACTATCTGGTTGCAACCAACCTCATTACCTGTACCTGCAGCGTCATCATCTTTGCTATCAAGATGCACAACGACTACGGGAAGAAAAAGATAGAGGATTAAAAGGTTTCGCGCAATACCTTTTCCACGACTGTTGGGAAATACTGCATTTCCAACTGGTGTTCTTTCTCTGCGATATCGTCAACGGTATCGGTAGGAGAAAGGGATACATGGTATTGAGCGATAATCTCTCCACCATCACAGACGGGTGTGACGTAATGAACGGTCATACCCGTTTCTGTTTCCCCTGCAGCCTTCACCGCTTCATGCACGTGATGTCCCCACATGCCTTTGCCGCCGAATTTCGGCAAAAGAGCCGGATGCAGGTTGATGATACGACGCGGGAAAGCATTGATCAGATAGTCTGGAACCAGCGGCAGGAATCCCGCGAGGACAATAAACTGAATATCGTAGTCGCGCAACAACTGCAGCACTTTCTGCTCGTCATGAAGTTCCGCTTTCGGCACTACGGCTGTAGGCACCCCGTGACGCTCGGCACGTACCAACGCATAGGCATCAGCCTTGTTGCTGACAACCAACGCAATATTCACCGTTTCAGACTCCTTGAAATATGTGATTAAGTTCTCGCAATTCGTTCCGCCACCTGAAACAAATACGGCTACATTTACCTTATTCATAATCTTTTTTTCTATTTCGGCTGCGAAGTTACGACAATTTATTGAGTCAGCAAAGGAAAAAGTAACAATCTGATAACATTATTGCAAAAATATTTGTACCTTTGCCAATGTTTTCTGCAAAAGAGCAATAAAAATATGAGAATAGCCATTATTCAGCACGACATCGTCTGGACAAATCCCAAGGAGAATATCCGTCGGATTGAGCATCTGATAGATAGGCAACCAGATGCCGACCTGTATGTGCTGACGGAGATGTTTACGACGGGATTCGTCACCGACATGTCCGACATCGCTGAAAACGA
>CADBAP010000084.1 GCA_902792685.1 uncultured Prevotellaceae bacterium | reverse complement strand
ATGATGGCATAGTCTTTGAGTTTGGCGCAATAAGCCATGTTCAGCACATAGTAGGCAAGGAGGATGGCGGTTACCTTCAGATAGGTCTCTGAGGGTAGCAGCAACAGGGTCGCCATCGACAAAACAAACATCAAGAACATGAGTCCGTAGGCCATCGGCATGCTGATTGCACCAGTGGCGACAGGACGATTACACTTCACAGGATGTTGGCGGTCAGCCTCCACATCGATGATGTCATTGAAACAATATACAGATGAGGCGATGAAGCTATAGGCAAAGAACACGATAATACCTTCTATGAGGTTGTTGCCTTTGAACAGGGTGCCGCCAAAGAACATCGGCATCAATACAAACGTGTTCTTGATCCACTGCTTCGGTCTGATCAGTTTAATGATACTCTTCATAGTTCTTTTTTCTTGTTGAGCGTTTAGTGTTTTCACGAATCTATTTACTCCCCTCGCCCTTTGGGAAGGCTACGGGGGGGCGAGCTCCGCTCGGGATGGAGGGGTCGGGGGTGAGGCTCTTGATGATTTTCTGTAGGCCCCATGCCAATGGTATCGTAATGGCCATACATGCCAGGAACGTCAGCCAATAGCCCCATTTGTGCTTCTCTAAGGGCAGTAATACGAACTGACAGTGAATCAGGTAGATTTCCAAACTGATGCCGCCTACGAACCGTAAGGCTCTCAGTCCCCATGAGGGCAGCCAAGTGAAGACTTTCGTCAACACCAATACTGCTGAGATGGTGAGGGGGATATAAATCATTCGTTCGATGAAAAGGGGGAATTTTCCATGTAACACTTGTTCCAGGTAGATGCAGGTGCCCAGCGTCATCGCGAATAGCAGCAGAATCAATACCCATGAAGAGCCTTCCATCTGCTGTTTCTGTCGGATCATCTCACCCACATTGATGCCGATAAAGAAAATGGGTACACGACTCCAGAAGATTTCCAGATGACCAACCGCCTGATGAATAGGTCCCACCCACTGCACCGTACAGCACCACACCATCATCGCTGCGGGGAGCCAGCGGTACATGGGGTGTCGCCGAACCAGATTCATATAGAACGGGGCAAACATATAGAGCATCATGGTGGCAGGCACATACCAGAAATGCAGCTCGTCGTGCAGCCAGAAATCCCAGTTGATGGTGATATCGCCAATCAGGTCGATGAGTGAAGTACTCTCCTTGTGTGGTCCCAGATAGTCCTGAATGTAAAACAAACAGGCAATCACCAACCAGGCGGGATAGACGCGCAGATAACGGCGGGCATAGAAAGTGAAGTACGGACGTTTACTTTGCGTATCCATCAACTTCGTCCATGAGAACCACAAACCGATTCCACTGAGGAAGAAGAAAATGTCAACACCGAGGTTGCCCATTCGTTTCAGACCGAAGAACGGACTCTGGCGTGCCACCGTCAGATGAAAAAGCACCACAATGAGTATTGCTACTCCCATGAGTTCTCCACGGTAGCGACTGATATCTGACCATTGAATGAGAGACCCTCCCCCGCGCCCCTCCCTGCAATGGAGGGGAGTAGATGGTGCTTCTATATGATTCTTTTTGTTCATTTCTTCTTAAGCAACTCTTTAAAGACTACCGCCAGTGCTATCGAGGCAAGAATATATAACAGGAATCCGCCATACACATTGCCATGATGACTGATGGGGATAAAGATTTTACGGGCGATAGGGTGACAAATAAACATCGCTGCAGAGATACTGCCCACCCATTCCAACCAGCTGTTGACGATAGCCGGCAGGATTTTCACCAGTGAGATGACAAATACAACCACCAGTACAGGTACTAAGTACCACGTGAGATAGTCCATGCCGCAGGTATAGATCATGCCAGCCACGAAGAGTACGGTCAGCACATGATACAGTTTCGATGGGGGAATCTGCACATAGCGGGCATAGAGCAGTCCCATGCCGAACGGTAGCATGCCACCCATGAAATTATAACGGACGCGATTCAAGGCTTCGCTCTCTGGTCCGCAACATAGTTGGATGACCGTACAAACAACAATTGTCCCTACAATCCACCCCCAATGACGACGATACAGTAGCAGCCGATAGACGATATACAACTGCAACATCAGTCCAAAGAACCAATAAGGACCTGGCCAGATGCGACCGTCAGGATTCGGCAGCACATTGTTGAACATACCCAGCTGTGCCATGATATCGACCACGCGATAGTGGTGAGAACCTGGGGTGATGGCATCGACCAAGGTGAAGGCAACGAATCCCACAAACATCATCTTGAACAGTTTCAGAAAATGTTTGCGGATAAACGTCCAAGCACCCTTCATGCGGGCTTGTTCACTCATCAACTCTGGGGTTGACTCATATTTGAGTACAAGTCCGTAGGCGCTCAGGAAAAGGAAGATGGGAACACCGTAATGTCCGAAAAACGACAACAGATGCAACGGCAGGTTCTGATCGGGGTTGCCGAGCGCATACTGCAGTCCCTCCGCATTCTTCTGAAAGAACTGGTATTCGTTCTCCCGTACGATACCGCGCAACCAGTGACTGTAGTTGTGAAGTACGATACCCAGAATAGCTATTCCCCTCAGGGCGTTGCATTCTGCTCTTGTCAATATCTGATTTCTCATTTTTTATTTTCTGTTACTTTATCGTAATCAACTGTTGCCTTGATGATTCGCGGACGGTGTTCATCATAGTCTGGCGACAGGATGTTGTATTCCGCATGATAGTCCTTCGATTGTATTCCTGCCAGATACAATAACAAGTGCGGCAGGGCATCGGTCATCATCCGACGTCTCTTGGCAGAAATCAGTTCACCATAGATATCGGGATGTTTCACGGCATAGCTGTGTGAGCACCATACCCAGAATGGTACATCGAACTCCTGATGCGCCAGTCGGGCATCGATTGTAGCGCTGTGGTTGCGGCCAAAATGCTGGAAACCATCATCGAAACACTCTTCGCCATGATCGGGAACATAGATGACAATGGCATTCTGGTCCTCAAAACGACACAATATCTGATCGACAATAGAGTCGTTATACAGCGTGGCATTGTCATAGTGGGACAGGATGTCGAGATTCTTTTTGGACAGATCGGGACGGTCATAGTCCTCACCTGTCCATTTCCGTTGTTTATTCGAATAACGGGTGTGGTAGTTTACATGCTGCCCCATCACGTGGAAGATAATCAGGTTGCCGTGCTGATCGGTCGATGGGGGTATCTTCCCTTCTTTCACCATCGTGTCGTAGTCGCTTAGAATACCCTCATCAAAGACATGTGTCTTCGTGTTGCGAACATCAAACAGCGCCTCACTCATCTCTGGGTCGTTCAGGAAGAAACCGCCGCTGAAGTCAAAGACGGCTTCTTTGGCTTTTGGCAGGAACTGGTTGGTGATAAACGTCACCTGATAGCCCGCCTTGCGGAAATATTCAGGGAACAGCGGATAGTCGCACCAATCTCCTTCCTGTCCTACCACATGCATGGAGAACAGGTTCTTGAATACAAAACTGGTGAGGTTCCAGGGGGCTACAACATCCGAGAACTTGATCAGCTGGCCTCTGCGCTCCCGTTTTACCTGCCGGGGTGTCGTCGGCTTCTCGTAGCCATACAACTGGGAATGGTATTTGTTGTAACTTTCACCGATGATAAGCACAATGGTAGGACTGCGGAACGAGCAGCTGTCAACAGACAACTTCGTGCGGGCAGCCTTCAACTGGCTGATCTGCTGCGAAGCCAGATGGTTGCTGAAGGTGCTGAACCACAGACGGTAGATAGGTGTATAGAATTCCGCGTGTTTCTCTGTCGTCAACTCGTGTTCCACTTGTCCGATGGTCTGTTTGGCAAACATCTCCGCCATCTCTGTCTTGTTGTGGGCGGAAGCTATACCAGCCCATATCAGCAAACCAATGACCGCCAAACCTAATACGGGGCGTAGTTGTTTGGTGATATCTATCGCATCTTCCAATAACAGCTGTTTCGCCAACGAGAAGCGGTTGAGAAATTTGGGAAGGAAGGCCAGGATGATATTCACCAATAAGATCAGAAGGACGATGCCCACTCCAGACAGCAAAACTTCTGAGGTCAGATAGGAACTCAGGAATTCCCCGGCTTCCCGTGAGTCGGTTTCGCCCACAAGCAGTAGCATCGTGGGATTCAGCGGGGAACGGAACTTCACGAAGCAGAACACATCAACGATGGTTATCGTATAGCCTATGAAATAGCAGAAAAGTCGTACCCACCGACGGATTTTCCTCGGTATCATTGACAGTGCGAGACAGATTATATACAAGTCGATGAACAGTTCCAGCCAGACGTTGTGATAGACTGAATCTTTCGCCCAGTTGTTCAGTTCCAGGAAACAGGTGGTGATTCCCAGTATGTACATCATCACAAAGAATAGAGCATTCTTTTCTATCGGTAAGAAAAAAAGTCCCAAAGCCTTTGCCGTCTTTCGCAATATCAATATCAATTTGTTCTTCATGCTATGATATCCAAAATCGCTGCAAAGGTACGTCTTTTTTTTATTCCACGCATCAAACAAGCAAATATATTTGCTTTATGTGGTGAAAAATTAAAAGTAGAGATGGTTTTTTGTGATGAGTTCTGCGACTCTTGGAGGCACCAAATGGCTGATGTCTTGGCCTTTCGTGATGCGATGGCGCACTTCCGTACTGCTGATGTCTAAAAGCTCGGCATTGATGAGTTGTACGTTTGGTGGTAGGGTAGCGGTGTCGATGGGATTGTCTTTTCGTGGATATACCGCCAAGGAGTAATGGGAAAGGATGTCGTCGGCATGATACCAGCGATGAAACGTGGTCCAGTTGTCACCGCCGATGAGCAGCGTAAATTCTCTATCGGGGTACTCACGGCTCATGCTTTGCAGCGTGTGCCACATATACGACGGTTTGGGCAAATGGAATTCATAGTCGCTGGCCATCAGACGTGTTTCTCCCTGTAAGGCTGCTTTCGTCAAGCGCAGACGCCAGCGGTCGTCTAATAGGTGGTCGTTGACTTTGAAAGGATTCTGCGGAGAAACGACAAACCACACTTCATCGAGTGCTGCCTGACGAAGGAAGGCCTTCGCCAAAGCAATGTGTCCATTGTGAATCGGATTGAATGAGCCTCCGTAGATTCCTGTCTTAATCATTGTAAAACCGATGAAATGGGTGAAAATTGAATCAATCCTTTAAAAAGGCTTGCACTGCTTTCAAGGTCGCAGCTTTGGCTTCATCCAGATTGTCGTTGACGATGATCTGGTCAAATTGATTGGCGAAGGTCAGTTCGTAAGAGGCTTTGGCAACACGGCTGTCGATAGCCTCTGGCGTATCGGTGCCGCGACCTTCCAGTCTGCGACGCAATTCTTCCACCGATGGGGGCTGGATGAAGATGCTCAACGCTTCATCGCCGTAGAATTGTTTGATATTGACACCGCCTTTTACATCCACATCGAATACAACATTCTGTCCGGCATCCCGCTGACGCTCTACCTGTGCCTTCTGCGTGCCATAGAAACGGTTCTCATATACCTCTTCATATTCCAGGAACTCACCCTTCTCAATGCGTTGACGGAAATCCTCTGGTGTCACGAAGAAATACTCCACACCATCCTGCTCCGTTCCTCGCGGAGGTCTGCTGGTACAGGATATGGAGAAATACAGCTTCAGCTCAGGATGCTCCTGCATCAGCCAGTTTACAATCGTACTCTTTCCACTGCCACTGGGGGCAGAAAAGATAATCAGTTTTCCTTTCATCTCTAATTCTTAATTCTTAATTCTTAATGCTTAATGTCAATACAACAACACCAATCCTGCAATGGCGGCATAGCAGATCATGCGGATGGGACTGATCTTTACCCATTTTGTGCCGATGAAGGTGGCAGCGAAGAGGAAGAGGCTGATGCAGAACTGCCAAGGATTCGTGTCAAACGATCCGAAGTTTTCGGTGTTGCAAAGCAACAGCGTGGCAGCAGCCAACAGTCCCACGACAACAGGGCGCACTCCCATAAACACAGACTGTACCAGCGGGGTATGCATGTATTTCATGAACATCTTACTGATGAGAATCATCAGGATGAATGAAGGCAGCACCAAAGCGAAGGTGGCAGTAGCACTACCCAAGACGGCCCAAAGGTCGTTCATCTGGGCATTGTGTACGGCAGCATAGCCGCAATAGGTGGCAGAATTGATACCGATAGGTCCGGGCGTCATCTGTGAGATGGCCACGATATTCGTAAATTCAGCAGATGAGAGCCATTGGTGGTTGACAACTGTTTCTGTCTGAATGAGCGACAGCATGCCGTAGCCTCCTCCGAAACCAAAGAGACCTATCATAAAAAAAGTATAGAACAGCTCTAAAAAAATCATCCGATTATAGTTTAATGCGTAATGCGTAATTATCCTCGATCCCTCGTTCTCCTCGTTCTCCTCGCTCTCCCTCCCCTTGGGAGGGTTGGGGTGGGGTCCTTTACTCCGTCGGCCTGATGTAGTGTCCGTAAAGGTAGCCACCGATGCCGGCTGCGACGAGGATGAATATCGGGTTGACGCCGACGAGCCATATCAGCACGGCGCTGGCGATGGGAATCCAGCAGTTGACCAGCGAGATGCCGGCACTTTTCGCCATGTTGAAGGTGGGTACCGCAATCAATGCTACGACTGCAGGACGGATGCCGCGGAACATTGCTGCTATCCAACTTACCTCCATGAAACGGTGGAAGAAGATGGCGATGAGCAGGATGATGAGGAATGAAGGTAATGCTGTCCCCAAGCTGGCACAGAGGGCACCACGCATCTTCTTGAGTTTATAGCCAATGAAGATACTGGTGTTGATGGCGAAGACGCCTGGACAGCTCTGTGCGATGGCGATGAGGTCGAGAAACTCCTCTTTGTCAATCCACTGGTGCTTATCCACGACTTCCGCTTCTATCATCGGTATCATGGCATATCCACCACCCAAGGTGAATGCACCAATCTTGAAGAAGGAGGAAAATAGTTCATAGTTCATAGTTCATAATTCATAGTTCATAGTTGTTTTTCCACCCATTTACGTGCATTGACGAAGGCCTCTATCCAAGGAGTCACCTCGTCGTTGCGACGGTT
>CADBAP010000083.1 GCA_902792685.1 uncultured Prevotellaceae bacterium | reverse complement strand
TATAGTTTTTGAAAGTTCCAAGAAAAACGATAAGATTTTATACGTATTTCTCTAAATATATCCCTTTTAGAGTGTCTTGTCGGCAAAAATCTGGAATTCACGACAACTCGACAAAACCTTCCTTGACATATTATCATTTCCTGCGAAACCTGATAGATTTCTATCATTTTCTGTTGTTTTCCCGTTGTTTTCTTTCTTTTTCTTCATAAATGATGAAAAAAACTTCGTAAACGTTTGCGTGGAATTAAAAAAATGTCTATCTTTGCCACATCGCTTGTTAGCCCTTGGGGTAAAGCGGGCGGTCTTATATATGATAAAGACGTTTTCGAACGTCTGTCGTTGTGCATCAAGAATCTCGCAAATTCCTAAACTCACAACAGACAGATGACAACGAAGCGTCTGCGTGGTACGCTCCTATATACATTATTATATATAGTACGTGCTGGCGTGGGCTAACTGCGTTGTCTATCCTGTGTGAGTTGGGCAATGCGAGAGCCTTTGATGCCAGGATAGACAAAAGAACAGACACCTACGCCTTTTTTGTATCATAAGCTAACCTGGATCAAAACTTGTAAGTGCCGACTTTGGGGTGTCTATAGGCAAATGGAGTTGTTATGATTACTAACACTATAAATTTACCTATTATGAAAGCAAAACGACTTATTTCCTTGCTCGTGTTGATGCTCAACATCACAGGAGCTGTTTGGGCAGCACGTACTGCCCCGACATTGCCTGCAGCACAGACGCTGCAAAGTGGCAGAACCTATTATTTGTATAACATCGACAGCCAGCTGTTTTTGCACAGGTATTATACAAATTATGTAAACCTGGATGCCAACGGATCTGCTGTTACTTTTACCAGCAGGAGCGACAAAGGAACTGGGGCTTACACTATCCAGTTTGCCGACAATTACTACCTGCATCTATGGGGTTATAACAAGGATGTAGGCATTAATGAGGATAACAATTCATACCAGATTGTAACCGGTTCCAGTTCTGCGTACAGAATCCAAAAGTCTTCTCATGCCTCTGACTATTATGCGGACCACTACTTCGGACATGATGTGACCGATAGTGATGCCTCTTCGCTTTACTCGAATCTGACTTCTGGAAATATCACGTGGAAATTGATAAATGTTGATGATGCAGAACTCTATATTGCCCGTCTTGCACTGTACAATGCGCTGAATGTTGCAGATGGAATGAATCTGATATCAACTCCCTACGAGACAATCTATCAGAATTCAAACGATGTAGCTTCCATACGAACTGCAACCGATGAGGTGAACAGGGCAATAAGCATGTCTCAGAGCCTTTCTAAACCCAGTTGGAGTGACTATGACATCACGGTGACCTCTGAAGGAAACAATACCTGGAACGTTAGTGGCGGCATAAGTACAAATAGTCGTGATAACGCAGATGATAATATTTATACCCTGACAATGCGAGTTCAGACAACAGAACCCGCCACCTTTGTATTCTCTTGTAGTGGTGAAAAAGATGGCTTAGCTGTTGTTACGGTGGATGGTGTTCAGACTCAAACCATCAATCAGTATATGTTGGATAGAGATTGGAACGGTCGTTATTTTGAGTATCTATCAACGCCAGGACTTCATACCATCAAGCTGATATATACGGCATTCAGTGGCGGTACTTACTACAATTCCCTCAGCTTATATAATATCGGTGTCGAGAATACGCCTACACTTGCGGTAACATTACCTGAACCTGGCAGTCTCGGCACGGAGGTAAGACACACATACGATAATATGAGTGATGTACGTAAGCTGAAGATCAATGGAGAGATGAATGATGACGACTGGTCGACACTTTTGAGTATGCCCAGCCTTTTCTCTTTGGATTTGAGAGACGCTGTGATTACAACCATTCCTCAATCGGCATTGAGCAAGGATGACCACTATGCACACTTCGATTTTCTGCACGAGGTTTTGCTGCCCAATACGGTGCAAACCATCAGTAACAGAGCTTTCCGCGGTACCGTTCTCGACAATTTCACGATGCCAACTGCTATTAAGACGATTGGAAACGAAGCTTTTGCATTATCAAGAGTGAGAAATATCACCCTGCCTACAACGATGACCAGTATCGGTAGTTCTGCTTTCGAGCGTGTCACCTCATTGGAAACCATCAACTTCCCAACCAATCTGACCAGTATTCCAGCCTACTGTTTCACGGAGTGCTATTCTTTACAGTCCTTTGTATTCTCCCCAAATGTTACAACAGTTTGTGGAAATGCATTTTATAAATGTGCCTCGCTGGATGCCACCATACCTCTTACGATATCAACATTTGAGGAAGGTGCATTTTCCAACTCTGGCATAAGACAGATGGAGTTTGCCGAAAACGCAACAATAGGACCTTCTATTTTCTCTGGTTGTGCACGCTTAGAGTCTATTGTTTTTCCAACGACATTTAGCACTGTTACTTATCCAGATAATAATTACGTGGTAAACAATTGCGAAAAACTGACAGACGTATATTTCCGTTCTGCAACTGTTGTTAATGGTGATCATGTGTGGTCTATCTTGACTGACAATGATAAGACGCATGTAACACTTCATGTGCCGAACTATCTTGTTTCAGCTTACATGGCTCATACCCATTGGCAGACATGCAGCAACATTGTAGGTTTCAGCACCGCTTCTATTCCTGAGTTTGTGATTACACAACCACTGAGGTTGGGTGTGAACTCTCGTTTCGATGGTACACCCTCGCTGATCTTCAAAGAGGATGCCACCTTTGAAATTAAGGGCGACAATTCGCAAACCATCAACAATTTCTATACAGAAACCAAATTTGATGGTTATGAAGATATTGACAAGTCCACTTTGGTGATGAGCACTTGCAACAATGTCAACATTCAAGGTGACTACATCTATGGCTACTACTTGTACGATAACCGCTGGTATTTCCTCACGTTGCCGTTTGACACCAAGGTGAGCGACCTGCAGCTCGTGGAAGGCGGCAGCTATGCCATCCGTTACTACGACGGAGCCGAGCGTGCCACACGCTTAGCTACAGGCTATAGCTGGAAGAACTATGCTGCCAACGACATTATCCCTGCCGGTACAGGATTCATTATCCAGGTAAGCAAGAGAGGCTATGTGAACTTCAAGGCACAGAACAATGCTACGAAGCAATACGCACTGAAGGAAATGGAATTTGTGAAACCGATGGCAAAGAATGCCTGTGAGAGTAATGCCCACAAAGGCTGGAACCTGGTAGGAAACCCCTTCCAGTGCTACTACAACCTGCACCGATTGGGCTTCACAGCTCCGATTACGGTTTGGGAAGGCTACCATTATGTAGCTTATTCACCCATTGACGATGACTATGCCATTCTGCCCAACGAGGCCTTCTTCGTACAGTGCCCTGATGACTTGGATGATCTGACCTTCCCCATCAACGGTAAGCAGATGACCGACGAGATAGAGCAAGAGAATGCAGCCAGAGCGTTGTTCCCGGCAGATAATGCCAGAAAGTTGATGAACATAGAACTGTCGAATGGGGAAAATACCGACAAGACACGTCTGGTGATCAATCCTGATGCCAGCCTTGACTATGAGTTGAACCGCGATGCCGGCAAGTTCCTCAGCAATGGGGTTCCTCAACTGTATACCCTTGATATTGAGGGAAATGAATATGCTATCAACGAACGTCCTGTTGCTGACGGAAAAGCAATATTGGGTATGACGATTCCAGCCGATGGAGATTACACCATCTCCATGAGTCGCAGCGATATGTCGAAGGTGATGCTTACCGACTTGCTGACGAACATGACGATCAATATCGCAGAACAGGAATACCAATTCAATGCCATAGCCGGAAAACTGAACAGCCGTTTCGTGATTACCTTCGAAGAGGGTAATGCTGCAACAGGTATCAATGGCATTGAAACCAAGACTACAGAGTCAGAAGTTTGGTACTCTATTGATGGCCGCAAAGTCAGCGGTAATTCAGTGAAGAAGGGTATCTACATCAAGGATGGCAAGAAAGTGGTTGTGAAGTAATCTCCCTTTAAAAAAGAATGCGTATGAAACGTATCAGATATTTGTCCCTGTTGGTGATGCTTTTCAGCATCATCAACGTGGGCGCACAGGAAGCGTACAACCCAAGCAACCCGCCTGAACCAGGACAGCCACCCGTCAAGGTGACGCTACTGGTTGCCCCTGATGATGGTGGAAGTTGCTATGGAGCTGGGAAATACGAACCTGGCCAGAACGTGAACATCTCAGCCAGTGCCAATACGGGTTACGTGTTCGACTATTGGTCACTGCCAGAAACTCCGAACGAAGTGGTTACGCGCGAACGCAACTTTGCCTTCATCATGGGTGAAGAGCCGGTTACGCTGGTTGCACACTTCATCTATGATCCCTCGTCACCAGGAGAACCTGATCATCCCAACTTCTTCAGGCTGAAGCTGATCAGTGGTGTTGGCGGCAGCGTATCGGGTGGCGGTAGCTACAGGCCCAACTCCAGTGTATGGATTTATGCCAACAGTGAAACGGGTTATCGATTCACAGGATGGTATGAGGATGAGACGCTGATTTCAGAGAATGCGTCCTATAACTTCATCACACGTGAAGAGGATGTGACACTTGAAGCACGCTTCACTTATGATCCGGAGTCGCCGATAGAACCTAATGAGCCAGCCATCAAACATGGTGTTACCCTGAAAGCTGGCGAAGGTGGCTATACCAACTTTGGACGCAAGAGCTTTGGCGAGGGCGAGGCCGTAAATATACAAGCTTATTGTAATACGGGTTACCGTTTCACAGGCTGGTATCAGAATGATGTGCTCTACACTTCTCTGCCATCGTTCAACTACGAAATGGGAACAGAGGCTGTTTCCTTCGAAGCAAGATTTGTTTTCGATCCTGATAATCCAGAAGAACCAGCTATGCCCACCACGAAGCTGTATTCATTCTATCTGTTGAACCAGCAATGTAGGCCAGGCGATTTGATTTCCATACCTCTATATCTGAATGCCTTGGAACCCATCAAGGATATGTCCTTCCAACTGACGTTCCCTGCTGCCTATAAGCCATCGCTGAGCAGTATGACTGTTTCGACAAAAGCAACAGGCTATACGGTGACAACAACGGAACCCAATGAAGAAGCCTATTTCTTCTCGTTGGTCGGGGGAAATACTCCAACTGGTAATACAGCTATTATAACGTTGCAGTTGCAGATTCCAAATGACTTTGAGACAGGCACCTCGTTCCAAATAAAAATTAACCAGGTAAGCATTGTACAACCAGATGACAGCCATCACACGGCTTCTACCCACAATGGTCGCGTAGCAGTGTATAAGATGGGTGATGCTAATGGTGACAACTCTGTAGATGAGGTTGATGCTCAACTGATTTTGGATGTGTCAGTAGGAAATATCAATCTCAGCGACTTAGCCGTACCAGTTGCAGTAGAAGTGCCTGGTGGCAATACTACCGCATTAGAGGTGAATGCCCAGTTGGTGCTCGACTATTCTGTGGCAACAGAAAAACCTTGGTAAAACTATAAAATCAAATAAATCAACAATGAAAAGAATTCTTATTTGTTTGCTTACATTTATATCCTTAGGATTGAACGTAAATGCACAAACCATCTCAGTTGCCGATGTGGAGGCATTGTCGGAAGGAGGAACAGTTCAGTTTAAGCTGCATGTGTCTGGTGTGACAGCGATGACATCCATGCACTTCGAAGTAGAACTGCCTGCTACATTTAGTGTTAGTGGCGTTAGTGCCACAACCGATTGGGCTGCTATGTTTTCCAGAGAAGGAGGAGTCGTAGGAGCCATCAGTTCTTCAGACAACGCCCTCAATGGCGAAGGTGATGCAGCAACAGTTAGTGTTACAATCCCAGGAGGAACAGCCGTTGGGGAATATCCCGTAACGATTGACAATATCCGAATTAACGGAACAGAGCTGGGTACAGCGGTTGTGTTCAACATCAACGTGGTAGCAAGACACACCGTTGTTCTCGACGAGTTGTCAACGACGGCACCTGAGAATGCAACAGGCGTGGATGTAAAGGTGAAACGTACAATCAATGCTAACGAGTGGAGTACCATCTGTTTGCCATTTGCGATGTCTACTGCGCAACTGAAAGCAGCCTTTGGCGATGATGTGAAGTTGGCTGAGTTTGACGGTACCGATCCTGTATATGATGGAGATAACTGTACTGACATTCAGGTTAGTTTTACAGAAGCAACTGCAATCGAAGCAAATCATCCATATGCGATTAAGGTAACAAGCCCAATCACATCGTTTACCGTTGAAAATGTTTCCATAGAAGTGGAAGATGAACCTTCAGTTGATAAGGATGAACTAAAGCAGAAGATAGGCGGAAAATGGTATTACTTCTATAATAGTTTTAAAGGCACGTATGTCGCTCAAACTGAAGTTCCAGAAAACTGTCTCTTTCTCAGCGAGAACAAATTTTGGTATTCAACAGGACTCACTAAAATGAAAGGCTTTAGAGGCTATTTTGAGTTCCTAGATATACTTAGTGATGTGGAAAATGCTTCAGCCAGAATATCATTTAACTTTGACAATGAGACAACAGGAGTTGAATCATTGAACATTGACCATTTACCATTAACCATTGATGCTCCTATGTATAATCTTGCTGGTCAGAAGGTCGGAAAGAGCTACAAAGGAATTGTCATCCAGAATGGTGTCAAACGAGTCATAAAGTAAAAGCAGGAGGATAGAAATATGAAAAAGAAAATGATATATTTAGCTCCGGAAGTTCTTATCGTAGATCTGGATCATCCTAATCTTCTTGCTGGCAGTGGTGTGTCTTCAAATAGTTATGTAGACACAGAATATGGTGGAGTGGATGATTCTGGCTCAAAAGATCCTGCAGCAAGGCTTTTCGACTTTGTAGAAGAACCAACCACAAACAATGAATTCGAAGACGAAGAAGAGGACGGCTACGAAGACTTTTAATCTATGATCATGAGATCGGAGATGGTGATCATCTTTAAGGTCGTCGTGAAATAATCTACTTCGTCTACACCTTATCATAATACGTGGAATACTTCGGACATCAAAGAATGGGTAGAAAAAAGACTCAGTTGTTTACGCCAAGCAATTGGCTGTAGGTGCTGATGGCATCGTGGATTTCGCTGATGCAGATGTATTCGTCGGCACTGTGGGAACGGGCGGAGTTGCCAGGACCGAGCTTGAACGACGGGAACGGCATCAAAGCCTGATCGCTGAGTGTGGGCGAACCAAACGGTGTCATTCCTAATTCGACACAGCGACGAATGAGCGGATGATCCAAGTCGATATGGGAGGAGTGTAGGCGGAACGAGCGGGCTTGCACATCGCTCTTCACATGATTGCGAATGATGTCGAAGACTTCCTCGTTGGTGTAGCATTCGTTGGTGCGCACGTCAACGGTGATGCGGCATTCGTCAGGAACAACATTGTGCTGGGTGCCAGCTTGGATGACGGTAGCCTGCATCTGCGTAGCTCCTAAAAACGGACTCACTCTTTCAAACTGATAATGGCGCAGCCACTCCAGGTCGCCGAGTGCTTCATAGATGGCATTGACGCCTTCGTTGCGAGCAGCATGACCTGATTTGCCGTGTGCCGTGATGTCGAGTACCATCAGTCCTTTTTCTGCTACGGCAGGCTGCATACCCGTCGGTTCGCCAACGATGGCCACATCGATTTGGGGCAACAGGGGAAGTGCTTTGACGATGCCGTCTTTGCCTGAAACTTCTTCTTCGCAGGAAGCGAGATAGATAAGGTTAGGAGACCCACCCCTTCCCTCCCTGTGAGGGAGGGGGATGAGAGGGTTGAGGGTTGAGGGTTGGGAGGTTAAGATGCGGAAGACTTGCAGCAGACTGACCAAGCCGCCGCCACAGTCGTTGGCACCTAATCCATAGAGGCGGTCGCCTTCGATGACGGGTGAATGGGGGTTGCGAGTCCATGAGGCTACTGGGCGCACCGTATCGATATGTGCATTGAGCAGAATCGTAGGACGGTCTGTCTGGAAATCCGGACAGACAACCCAAACGTTGTTTCCCTCACGATGCGGTTCAAAACCATAGTCGCGAATGGTTTTCTCCAACTCGTCG
>CADBAP010000082.1 GCA_902792685.1 uncultured Prevotellaceae bacterium | reverse complement strand
ACCAATCTATTTGCAAGCGCTATACCAAACCACAATTTCTGCCATTTTGTCTGAAAATTCAATTCTTCCGTTTGAATTTCACGACAAATTGTCAGAAAAAAAACAAAAAAGCATACCTTTTGCCTCGCAAAAGGTATGCTTTTAAACAGTTACAAATTACGTCTTATTTCAACACCTTATGTCCATTATGGATATAGATGCCACGCTGGGTAGGCTCACCATTCAGGCGTTGTCCGTCGATGGTGTACCAAGCGTTTGAGTACTTCTGGGGAGTAGGAACCTCAATGTTCTTAATACCTGTTACAGGCTTAGCTTCAGAGAGGGTTAAAGCACCATTTGCAGCTTTGGTAAGCGTGTATTCTATCATCCCCCCAGGACATCTTGCGTGACTTGGCATTGTTTCCTGGACTGCTTTTGAACCTATAAAAACAGTATAACTACCTGGTTTTAACTCTGATAAATCAATAGAATTACCGATTAATTTTCCAAAATTTTCTGAACTAAATCCATATCGGGCAGGTAAAGGACTTGACACATCAGAATTATCTCCTGTATTGAAGAACGCAATTTCGTAGTTATCTTTAGCATTGTCATTATTCATGAAGAACAATCCAATGGTACCATAAAAAGTCAGATAGTGAAAGTTGTAAATACTAGGAATTGTTGACACTTCTAATTTATTTGCAGCCAACACCCGTAAGGCATAAGTATCGTTGCAGCCAAAACATGACACATATTTTTCATCTGCATCAGGCTTAGCCTGTGTCTTGAATCCAATAATCATACTATGGTTGTTAACAAATGAATAACCAGAACCATTTGGAGCCAAATAATCAATATTGTAGAATCCATCGGAACTGCCTTCCCAACCCCAGTTCACCGAAACTAATCCTTCGCTATCGATACCATCAAGGACAAAAGCGTGACCACCAGATTCCTCATCGTATCCACAATAAAGTATTGGGCGCTTGTTTGACAGTTCGTTATACACCATTGTCATCCATTCTTCGTTAGAATGGAGAACGCGACTATAATTATGCAAAGCCAACGAGTCATACTGGAAATTATTAACAAAACCGTTTGCCGCATCGTCATCAAAGGTACCACTACCTTCAGAAGAATAGTCCATCTGTGAGCTGGCTCCTGCCTCAAACATCAAAGATGCAATGGGTTTCTTTTGTTCATCAGTCATCGTTTTAATTTCCAATTTGGTGTATTGATCTTTCATCTTATCCCACTCATACACGGTGCTGATTGCAACAAATTTATTGATGCCACTGGCGTTCTTATAATATCCAGTACCCTGACCTTGCGCCGGATACCTGAAATATTTCATTACCTGCGACATAGCCGTAGCCATACATCCTGTGGGCATGTGAGCATTATTGGTGCCAATAGGTGTCAGATTATTGTATGGCTGATCCTGTCCCCATTTTGTGGTAATGAAAGAAGGAGTAGGAGTGAAACCAGCACTATTGATTTCATTCCATAAATTACGACGAGTGCGAAGTGAATTTTCCATTTCATTCAACCACCATTTCATACCACATGGAATATTGTCGGCATCGAAAGTAGAAGAAGAATAACCTATCACAGGTTTAATATCATTGTTTCTACTAACAACAACAAATCCACCTTTCTCTGCTCCATAAATCGAATACTCGTCGCTTGACAGCATTTCCTTGATATCTATGTTTGTGGAAATACCAAATCCCCTTGCCATTGCTCCATGTAGTTTTTGCACGGCAATAGCCTTCATCTGTTCATCTGTTCTATTTTGTGCAAGAAGCAATGTGCAGATGAGAAGACTTATCAGAAGTAAATATAGTCTTTTCATATTCGTATTGTATTAAAGATGAAGAAAGAGGGTGTAACATAATGTTACCCCCTCCTTCCTTTATGTATCAAAACAATTATTTCTCTGCCTCAAGTGCAGTCTGATTCAGAGCACCGTTATAATCGGTCTCAGCCTGAGGAACATCCCATGTCCACTTGTTTACACCATCAGCAGGAATGGTGATTGCAACTGCAGAGTGTGCATTTCCACCCTGTGCGAAGCTGTGACGAACAACAGGACGGTTCCAGCGCTTGTAGTCACTCCATGCGAAACCTTCGCCCCAGAGTTCAACCTCACGGTAATCCATGATTTCGTTCCACAAAGCGTCTCCGCTAAGGTTGCAAGTATAATCCGGGTTACGACCACTAGTCTTGTTCAATTCAATCAGCGCAGCCTTTGCAGCATCTTCCTGATGGAGTTTGTAGTTGGCCTCAGCTTCTATCAGCACCATCTCCGAAGAGCGGATGAAAGGCAGGTAACCAACACCTGGAGTGTCAAATACCCAATATTTCAATTGTGCATCGATTTCAACGATGCCATAGGCATAAGCTTCGGTAAGGCCAGGAGCCTGATGTGCTGCTACATAATCCAATGCAGCCACATAAGCCGGATAGTTCAATATCGCCCAACTTTGTCCACTTGGTTTAACACCGATATATCCATAGTTCTGTTCAACAACTTTTGGATCGCTGGCATCAATGCCCAATGCGCTTTCTGTCACGAACAGAGACTTACGAACGTCACCATCAGGAATACGGTTAATCAATTCGCGACCGATGGAACCTGCACCATAACTAGAGTTTGATGCGTAGTAACCATTAGCTGCATAGATAGTACCATATGTCCAGTACCACATATTCTCTTCTGCACTTGAATAACGTCCGAAAATCCATTCGCTGGTAGGCTCACAGAATCCAGCTGTGTATTCATCGTTGCTCATCAGAGGATATCCAACACGTGCAGCCTTAGCTTCGGTAATGGCCTTGCTGTAGTCGTGCTTTGTCAAAGCAGCACGGGCATATACAGCATGAGCAACATTTACGTTCGGAATCCATACCTCTCCACTCGGACGGTCAATACCGCTTTCATTGAACAAGGAGACTGCTTCGTCAAGGTCCTTATAAATCTGAGCATAGGTCTCTGCCAATGTAGAATATGGCAGGTCGCCTGTAGATTCATCCAGACGGAGTACCAAACCCTGAGAAGCACCATTGTTGCTGTCTTCCCAACGGTAGCAATAATAATGAATCAACTTCTCGTATGCAAATGCACGGAAAGTCAAAGCAGAAGCTTTGATAAATTTCTTGTCTGCATCAGAACCAGAAGCATTGTCAATACGTGCAATAATCACGTTAGCTTGACTGATAAGCTGGTAATAGTAGTACCATGCATACGAATCATAAATAGAATCCGTTCTCTTGTGAAATTCTTGATTGAAGATTACATCCCAACCTGGAGCAAAGTTGTTGTGGTTAAAGTTCTGGCTAGGACGATTTTCCCACAGATTGATAATAGCATCCTCGCCACAATGGCTTGAGTAGTTACTCTGCTGGGTAACCATTGACCATGCAATACCGTTCAGCGCATTGTAAGCGTTATCTGTTGTTGAGATGGCATAGGTGTCAGTCACGGAACTTGTGGGGTTCGTGTCCAGATAGTCGCTACTGCAAGAGTTGAATGCAGCTGCTGCAACCAGCAGGCCACCCATAAACAATTGATTAATATATTTTTTCATAACTTTCTATTTTATTCTTTAGAAATTAACTGCCAAACCGAAGTTGAACACGCGTGCTGTTACATAGGTGTCATCGGATCCACCGCTGAAACTATATTGTGGATTCAGACCCTTGCGAGAGGTGATAGTCAGCAGGTTTTCAACACCTGCACTCAAAGAAATGCCCTGAAGACCCAACGGAGTGACCCATGTCTTTGGCAGGTCGTAAGACAACGTGATGTTCTTGAATACAAAGTAAGAAGCACTTGTCAACCAACGGTCACTGGCTGAGTTGTTATAGGTGCTGAGTGTGAAGTCGATGATAGGAGTTCCATTCGGATCGATACGATTAGGAGATGTCTCTGTCATTCCCTCAGGAATACCATTCCATGAGTTCAGTACATCCTTGTGGTTAGCACTTGCACTAGCAGCTGAAGATGTTGACATCAAAGAACGATAAGTTCCATCATATACTTTTCCGCCGAGGCTGTATGTAAACAGCATGTTCAATGACAGGCTCTTCCAACGGAGGTTAGAGGTGATTGAACCATATACGTCAGGGATAGCAGAACCTGCCCAGTCTTTCTTACCATAAGTGGTGTCACGGGTATATTTGGTTCCGTTGATCTCAACTAACATTCCTGCTTGTGCAGCTGCATCTTCTTTCTCCTCATCAAGAGTATAAAGAGAGTTACCGGTCATCTGGTCAACACCTACGAAATGGTATGTATAGAACTCGTATGGGTCATGACCCTCAGAATAGTTCTGCAAACCATGCAGGATGTCTTTTCCATCAGGAAGCTTCTTGATCTTACTGCTCATGAATGTAGCATCAAGACCGATGTTCCACTTCCAATCCTTAGTACGGATAACATCACCATTGAAAGAAAGCTCCCAACCACGGTTGGAAATAGTACCGATATTCTTATACTGCGTCATATTGGTTACATCTGCCCATGCAAAAGAACCGGCAGACAATGGCAAACGAACTTCAAAGAGCAGGTCCTTATTGCGCTTGTCAAAATAACCGATGCTGAAATTCAAACGATCGAACAATGTACCTTCAACACCAAAGTCGATAGTCTGTGCAGTCTCCCACTTGATGTCGTTTGCAGAAAGGGTTTCCTTAATGAAAGCAGGGTTGGCACCATTCTTTTCCATGTAGTAGAGTGCCTGATATGCATAAAGGCCTACAGCAGAGTTGTTACCTACCTCACCATAAGAAGCACGTACGCGCAAAGCGTTTACCCAATCAACATCCTGCAAGAACTTCTCTTTCTTAGCATTCCAGTTCAAACCGAACGAGAAGAAGTTACCCCAACGGTTGTCCTTATGGAAACGTGAAGAACCATCTCTACGCCAAGAGAAGTCTGCAAAGTATTTCTCGTTGAAGTTATAACGTGCACGAGCAAAGTATGACTCCAACTTGTCTTCATCATTATAGCCATCATGTGAACTCATGGTCTGGAAGTTACTCATAGTCAAAACTCCATCGATAACCATACCAGTATTCATTCCATTATCGTACATTCCCTTCCAGCTGTAGTTCTCATGACCCAACATTACGTCGATGTGATGTACGCCATAGTTGTGATCCCAATTAATGAACTCCTGAATTGTACGGGAGTTGAACTGGTTTGCATAGCTACGCAGACGACCGCCATTAGTAGCACCATCACCGATTTCAGGGTTGTTGTATTTTAGACGGTTGGTGTTAGCGTGATTGATGTCAGCCTTCATCGTTACAGAGAAACCGTATGGCAACATAACCGTACCAAAAATCTGGCCTTCGATAGATGCACGGCGAGTCTTGTCCTTATCCATCTCCATCTCATAAACGATATTACGGTTATCAAGATAAGCAGATGTGGTATCGTAAATCTTGTTGCCGAAATCGTCAAGCATGTAACTACCATCAGCATTGTGCATGTAGATAGGATAAACAGGAGCCATGTAACGTGCTACATAGAACGGGTTTGCATAGTAGTTACCAGTAGCATTTGCGTTGTAGCTGGCATTTGAATACATACCAGCCAAGTTGATACCACCCTTGAACCACTTATTCGGCGTGAATTCAGTGTTGATACGACCTGTAAAACGCTCGTAACCAGTATTTTTCACATAACCTTTTTCGTTCAAATAACCAGCAGAAGCAAAGATATTAAACTTGTCACTTGCTGCACTTCCAGACAGACTGTATTCCTGACGATAGCCAGTACGCTCAACACCGTCTTCCCAGTCAAGGTCATCGTAACCAGGCACCATCTGAGCAACCAGTTTACCATTGGCATCAAACAGTTCATTGTCTTCTTTGTTGTAGATGTTTCTCTTTACGTATGCGCTAATAATGTTGTTGCATGCATATTCTGACGCTGCTGCTGCATCAAGCTGCATAGGACCACTCATAGCAGAGTTTCTCAGAGCCTTCCAAGAAGCCTCCATCCAATCATCTGCACCAAGACGATCATACTCAGGAATACCTCTTACATAAGCACCTTGATTAATCTTCAAAGTAAGATTTGGTTTCATACCCTTACCTTTCTTTGTAGTAATCAAGATGACACCGTTAGCAGCACGGTTACCATAAAGAGCTGCAGAAGCGGCATCTTTCAACACAGACATACTCTCAATGTCGTTCGGGTTGATTTCTGCAATGTTTCCATCATAGGGGACACCGTCCAAAATGTAAAGAGGAGCGGAAGCACCACTAACCAAAGAACCAATACCACGAATACGAATACTTGGAGCAGTACCAGGCTCACCATAGGTGTTGTTTACTTGTACACCAGGAGCTGCACCTTCAAGGGCACCCGTTACAGAAGTAACAATACGCTCTTCAATCTTTTCATCACCGACTACAGACACAGATCCTGTAATAGACTGACGCTTTGCCGTACCGTAGGCAACAACGACAACTTCGTCCAATGACTGACGATCACCTGTCAACACGATACGCATGTTAGGACGAGCGCTTACTTCGAGGGTTTCCATACCCACATAACTAATTCTCAACGTACTCTTTCCTGAGGGAACAGTCAGTGAGAACTTACCGTCAATGTTTGTTACTGCACCAATTTGAGTTCCGGGCACCTGAATGGTAGCACCGACTACCGGCAGGTTGTCTTCCTGAGAAACCACGGTACCAGTAACCTGCATTTGTGCCAGTGCCATTCCTGCTGACAGGAACAGTCCGGCAAAAATCATTGTTAATTTTTTAATCATAAAACTCTCTCTTTAAATTAAAAATATATAAATTCTAATTGTTTCTCTTGGAGCTATTAGTGCTCTGAATGGATGTCGCATTAGGTCTCAATGGCATTAGTTTTTAGCTCAAACCTTTCAATTTGCGAACTATTTCAGCCCTCTTTCGAAGAGGTGGTGGGATTTAGGCCCACTTTATAACAATTTGCAAAAGTAATGCAAATCTACCGCCCCAACAAACAAAATTATAAAAAACACGCAGAAATAAACATTTTTTAAGACTTACAAATTGTAATTTATTTGCATTTGTTATACGCAAATAACTGTTTCTCAAACGTTTACGTGCACATTTTTGCAATTTTGTGCAAAAACCAACAAAGCACTATTTTGCTTTCCTCACGCCGTTTTTTAACACGAAACAACAGTGTTTTACATACAGTCATTCCTTCACCCTCCT
>CADBAP010000081.1 GCA_902792685.1 uncultured Prevotellaceae bacterium | reverse complement strand
CAAGGGTGTGCACGTGCTGTTCCAGCCGGAAGTGAAGACCAGTGCCGACGGCACCCGTGTCAAGACCTTCCTCACTGGCATCCAGGTAGCCGAGTACGGAGAGTACGACAAGCCGGACGAAGAGGAAGAGCAAGAGCCGTAGACCCAAGCCCCTTCGGGGGCTTCCTTCCTCGCTGAGAATTTATTGTTGAACCTTAAACATTAAACTGCTATGGGAACAAAGAAAGACGTTTGGAAGTTTGTCATTCAGACAGTGATTGCCATCTTGACGGCAATAGGAACTACGCTGGGCGTTACCAGCTGTATGGCATAAGAACCTCACCCCTATATACTCCCCTCCATTTACAGGGAGGGGCAAGGGGGTGGGTCTTCTAGCACCACCTCGTGAAAACGTATCAGAATCTGGTAGAAATGAAACAGAAAAGGCACTCCTCAGAGTGCCTTTATTTATTTAGAACCGGAAATCTTTGACGACTGTTCCCTGATAGGTGCGGATGGTAAGGGTTGCGGTATCGCCTGATTTGAAGAAACTGGTGGGGATACTGCTATAGACACGGCTGGTGTAGTACTCTGGAACACCGTTCTGATAGTGGTAGAACACCAGGTCGTAGTGATGGGTGCCATCGCCCTGTTCCGTCACATCGTTGATGACAATGCCAATGGTCTGGCGAGCATCCAAGCCTTCTTCCACACCCGTTTTCAACAGCAGCGACAGGTTCAGGTATTTGCCGTTGGCACTCGTCCACGTACTCTCCAACGTCAACGGGTCAGTATGCAGTGTCTCACCGTCTTTCAGGGTGTTGGGTCTCAAAACGGGTACGGCAAAGGCGGAGATAGGTTCTGGTGAACCGGTTTCCACCTTATTATAATATAAGAGGGCACGATAGGTGGTGTCGCCCTTCTCTGCCCACGATACTGTCAGCGGATTGTTAAACGCCAACCGTTCGTTGTCGTCGGTCGTTGCCTCAGGTACCAGTTTGGCTGAGGTCGTCTTCAGTTCTGCGAAGTCGGCACGAAGATAGGAGTAGCTGCCATCGCCTGCCTCATAGGAATCGTGGGTACAGGAGATGAAAAGGGAAAGGGGTAAAAAGGTAAAAAGGTAAAAAAGGGTCTTACTCATCTTTTGTCTGTGCCTTTAAACTGTTTCTTACGGGATTGGCATACATCGTCAGCATACGCTCACGGAGGAAGGCCTCATCCTTATTGGGGATATCAATCTTCGCCAACTGACCGGCGAGATACTGCTCAAAGCGCTGCTTGTCCTTGTCGGTATAGTGGTCGGCAAAGGCGGCGGTGCCCTCCAGCTCATCAACGGCGATATAGTTGCAGGGATAGAGCCGGTAGCAGGAATGGATCTCGCGGTCGATGCGACGGCTCAGGGCAGTAAAGAAATCCTTGCGCGGCAGGTCGCCCAGCTCGTCTATCCACTGGTTGACAGGGGTGCCGCAACAGTAGTGCACGCGTCCTTTATAGCCGAAGATACCTGTCTTCATATTGTCGAGGTCGTCCTGACGGCTTTTCTTGAACGCAGGATTGTCGCGCTTCTGCTGAAACTCCTGTGCCTTGAGGTAGTCGCAGGGGTCGAATTCATAGCTGATGGTCAGGGGAACAATGTTGAGTTCCATTAAGGAACTCAACAATTTAGAATTGCGAATTGAGAATTCGGAATTATGATTACTTTCTGCATCTTGAGATATGCTATTGATATTCTCAATTGGCGTGGAATTCTCCATTCTCAATTCTCCATTCTCAATTCTTAATGGGCCTCCCATCGCCAGCATCTTCAGGACGGAATCCTGCGTCTGGTCGCTGGAATCCTTCGCACGGCCTTCACGCTGGGCAATCCAGATGTTCTCCTTCTTCTCTGTGACGGCATAGTGGATATAGCGGCTCATCAGCTGACTGGAGCGCATCATCTCGTGGGCGGTCAGTCCGCGACGCACGGTGAACGCTTTGTTCATGCGCACCAGCCGTTTGATCCACGGATAGATGAGCAGGTTGTCGCCGATACCGATTTCCACCGTCGTGGGATAGCCGTGTTTGTTCAGCAGCACGTCTAAGAATGCGGAGTCGAGTACAATGTCGCGATGGTTGCTGAGGAAGGTGAAACGCACCCCACCCCCATCCCCTCCCAAGGGAAGGTGTGCTTTTAGGGAGTTGTCATCAAATGTGAGGCCGTCGGAATGTTTGCGGATGATATGCTTGACCACAGGTTTCATGAACCGCAGCTGGAAGTCGAGGGGTGTCTTCACACCGATGAACGACAGGCGCAGCAGTCCGTTGCGCACTGCTTTCGGCAGCCAGGGGGCGAAACCTTTCAGGATCAGCGAGAACTGGCGGTCGTTCAACAGCTCATTGAACGCCTGCTTCATCTCCCCCGCTTCATAAGGGCGAATCTCATCGAATTGAGAATTGAGAGTTGAGAATTGAGAATTATGATTAGATTTTTCCATTAGCGTTCATTTATTTTTTTCTTCATAGTTTTTATGATGCTAGTAAGCAGACAAATGATTTCTTCATTGTCCTTATGCATTGACTCGTAGCCAACTTCAGAGATATACTGTCCTTTGAGCAACTTCTTCAACCAAAACTCCGTTTCGTCAGCTTCCTTTAAAGCTAAACTGAGTTTATGGATAAAGTCCTTGCCCCCCTGTGCATTTCTACTTTCAGAAGTATTCGCTCCTATACTGGTACCACTACGTAAAATCTGTGTTGACATGACACGCTCATTTTTCTCTGTAATGAGATACTGATAAAGCTTTATGATTCTATCACCATAAGCTTCTGTCTTTATCTGTACCACATTTTCTTTTCTTGGCATCATATCAAACAGTAATCATAACATCAATTGAACTTCGTTCGATTATCAGCTGCTCCTCAGCAATTTGAAGCAATCTTCATTGCACTCGGTTTACATGATAATTCTCAATTCCGAATTCTCAATTCTTAATTCTCTAGAATTGGTTTTCGACAATTTCGGTCATGACATCGGTGATGTTCAGACCGGCAGCACGTACCTGCTGAGGGATGAAGCTCGTTTCCGTCATGCCAGGCGTGGTATTGATTTCGAGCATCATGATCTTGTCGTTGCCCTGCTCATCTTTCGTGATGATATAGTCGATGCGGATGATGCCGTTGCAATGCAGGATGTCATAGATGCGACTGGTCTCAGCAGCCACAGCCTCAGCTGTCTCCGGCGCCAGACGGGCAGGCGTGATTTCCTGAACCTGTCCGTTGTATTTCGCATCATAGTCGAAGAACTCATTGTTGGTCACCACCTCTGTTGCAGGCAGCACGACGGTGCGCTCCTTGGTCTTATAGACGCCAATGGAGATCTCCGTTCCGTCCATGAATCCCTCAATCATCACCTCCTCGTTTTCCATGAACGCCGTACGGAGGGCAGGAGCCAGACGGTCGAAATTCTTCACCTTCGACACACCAAAGCTGGAACCGTCGGCAGCAGGTTTCACGAAGCACGGCATGCCCACCGTCTGAAGCAACTGCTCTTCGGTAAGCTGTTCCTCCTCACCATGACGGACGAGGATGCTGGGTGCAACGTTCACACCATAGCCGGCAAGGTATTTGTTCAGGACGTATTTGTTGAAGGTCAGCGCCTCCACCAATACGCCGCTGGTGCTATAGGGCAGGTCGAGGAGTTCGAAATAGCCCTGCATGATACCATTCTCGCCTGGGGTACCGTGGATGGTGATATAGGCATAGTCGAACCAGATGGTCTTGCCGTTGAGTTTGAACGAGAAATCGTTCTTGTCGATTTTCGCCACCTCGCCATTCTCCAAATCCACATGCCAGTCGAGTCCTTTGATATCGACGATATAGACATCGTAGCGTTCTTTGTCGAAGAAGGAATAGATACCCTGTGCCGAGCGCAGGGATACATCGTGTTCTGATGAGTCGCCACCGCAGATGATGGCAATGTTTCTCTTGAAATTTTTCATATTGCTTGTTATCTTTGCTATTGCTTTAATTTGTTTCCAATCCTAAATCTTTCGTGGTGCCTCCGATGAAGATGCGCCACTTCTCTATCAGCTGACGGAAGTCATCGGGCAGTTCACTTGTGAAATCCATCTGCTCGTGGGTCGTGGGATGCACGAATCCCAGTGTGCGTGCGTGCAGTGCCTGACGGGGACAGAGTTTGAAACCGTTCTGGATAAACTGACGGTAGCTGCCTGTGCGCTCGCCACGTAAGATTTCCGTTCCACCATAACGCTCATCGCCAAACAGCGGATGACCGATGTGCTTCATGTGGGCACGGATCTGATGGGTACGGCCTGTCTCCAGCACACATTCCACCAGCGTGGTGTAGCCATAGCGCTCTAACACACGATAGTGGGTGACAGCAGGCTTGCCAACCTCAGAGTCGGGCGACAGCACCGTCATGCGCAGACGGTCTTTCGGATCGCGGGCGATATTGCCTTCGATGCGTCCCTCCTCTTCCTTGAAGTTTCCCCATACCAGTGCCACATAGCTGCGATGGGTGGTCTTGTGGTAGAACTGTTTGCCCAGGTCAGACTTGGCGTCTGGGGTCTTGGCTACCAGCAGCAGTCCGCTGGTGTCTTTGTCGATACGGTGCACCAGTCCCACCTCCGGGTCGTTGGGGTCGTACGATGGCAGGTTGCGCAGGTGCCAGGCGATGGCGTTGACCAGTGTGCCGTGGAAGTTGCCTGCTCCTGGGTGTACCACCATTCCTGCCGGTTTGTTGATGACCATCAGGTCATTGTCCTCATAGACCACCTCCAAGGGTATCTCCTCCGGATAGATGGTTGTATCGTGCTTCGGCTGTGCCAGCATCAGCGTGACGACATCGTCGCCTCGCACCTTATAATTGCTTTTTACAGGACGGTCGTTGACATGTATGAAGCCAGCGTCGGCAGCTTTCTGTATGCGGTTGCGACTGGAGTGCGGCTGGTGTTCGCACAGGAACTTGTCGATGCGCACAGGCACCTGACCCTTATCGACGACGATGCGGAAATGTTCGTAGAGCTGCTGACTGTCGTCACCATCGTCCCACGCTTCCAACTCGTCGCCATCGAGGTCTTCGTCCAACACATCGTCTATGTACCTGTCGTCTGCCATCTCCCGTCTGTTGCCTTTCTTGCTCTATTCAGAGGATTTGTTTTCCGATGCAGGTTTCTCGTCACTGGAAGGAGCTGCCTCCTTCGCACCCTCCTCAACGACTTCGAAAGCATCATCGTCGCTCATATCATCGTCAGGGCTGACGCGTTCATAGCGGTATTCCGGCTCTGCATATTCGATACCCATCGACTCGTCGATCATACCATCGCCGGCAACAAGTACCAGTCGGGCATCCTGCGGCACCTTCTGACCGGCTACCACATTCCTGCCGTTGACCTTGATGCCATACAGCCAGTCTTTCTCGCCTGGCACATACTCAGGCTCGGCCAGACGGAAGCCCATCGACATGAGCTTCAGCTGTGCTTCACGCAACGAACTGTTGTCGATGATATCTGGGATGATCAGCGTAGGCGCACTGGCCGCATTGACGGTCACATAGATAATATGTCCCGATTTCACTCGCTTGCCAGGCACAATACTCTGTTCAAGGATACAGTCGGGCGGCAGCGTCTTCACATAGTTTGTGTCTGTCACTACCATCTCCAATCCGAGATCGTCCATGATTTTCTCTGCATCGGCGTAAGGTTTATGTACCAGATCAGGCACGACGATGGCCTCGCCATGATGCGTATAGAAGTCGATACCATACTTCAATCCGAAGCACAACAGGAGCACAACAATCAAGATGGCCCAGATGTTTCCCCACAGGTATGTGCTGATAAATTTTCCAAAGAAATCCTTTCCAGTCATTTTGGTAATAGTTATTTTGGGGGTCAAAGTTAGTGTAAACCGAGCGAAAAACCAAATTTATTTGGATTTTTCCGAGGTGCAACCTAACTTCGCCATAATTTTATTATGGCAAAGGTAATAAAAAAACGGAAATAAGCAAAAATTTACTTTACTTATTTCCGTTTTCTTACGAAATTCTTCTATCTGAGCGGATTACTTTCCGTGATGCTCATCAGATACTGTTAACTTCTTGCGACCCTTTGCACGGCGGGCAGCCAATACGCGGCGACCATTCTTGGTGGCCATTCTCTCGCGGAAACCATGCTTGTTTACGCGACGTCTGTTGTGCGGCTGAAATGTTCTTTTCATTGTTCTATCTTAATTTTATTGTTATTGTTTACACCTAAAAAAGCGAATTCGGGCTGCAAAAGTACAGAGTTTTTTCGACTTACGCAAGTTTTTTAGAAAAAAAATAGCAATTATCATTTATTTGTATTACCTTTGCAGCCGCTTTTAGGTCTTTAGCAAGAAATCAAATAACAATTTAGATATTAGCAGATTATGATTAAATCACAAGACATCAAGAAAGGTACATGTATCCGCATGGACGGAAAACTGTACTTCTGTATTGACTTCCTGCACGTGAAGCCAGGTAAGGGAAACACCATCATGCGTACAACATTGAAGGATGTTGTCAGCGGTCGTGTACTCGAAAAACGTTTCAACATCGGTGAGGCTCTCGAAGACGTACGCGTAGAGCGCCGTCCGTATCAGTACCTCTATCAGGAGGGTGAGGACTATATCTTCATGAACCAGGAGACTTTCGACCAGATTCCCATCGCCAAAGACCTGATCACTGGTGTGGAATACATGAAGGAAAGCGATATCGTTGAGGTTGTCAGCGATGCCGACACCAACACGATTCTCTATGCTGAGATGCCTGTGAAGACGGTTCTTCGCATCACCCACAGCGAGCCAGGCATCAAGGGCGACACCGCTACCAACGCTACCAAGCCTGCCACACTGGAGACTGGTGTTGAAATCCGTGTACCGCTGTTCATCAACGAAGGCGAACTGGTACAGGTTGACACCCGCGACGGCAGCTACCTGCAGCGCGTGAAGGAGTAATGACCCCACCCCCTACCCCTCCCAAGGGAAGGGCTTCCAAACGAATAACGAATGAAATACTCGATTATCGTTCCCGTTTTCAATCGTCCAGATGAGGTGGATGAGTTGCTACAGAGTCTGACAACCCAAACGTTCAAGGACTTTGAGGTGATTATCGTGGAAGACGGATCGAGCAAACCTTGTAAGGACGTTTGCAACCGTTATGCAGACGTCCTTACTTTGCATTATTACGATAAGGACAACAGCGGTCCAGGACAGAGCCGCAACTACGGAGCCGAACGAGCCAACGGAGAATGGCTCATCATCCTCGACTCCGATGTCGTGTTGCCAGAAACATATCTTCAGAGCCTCCCCCCAACCCCCTCCCATAGAGGGGGAGCTGCAACAGGAACCCCAAGTCAGGAAGTCTCCCCTAAGGGGGGAGATTTAGAGGGGGCTGCTGCCTTCGGCGGTCCCGACACGGCACATCCTGATTTCACCCCTATCCAGAAAGCCATCGGAAAGAAGAAAAACAACGGCAAGGCTTTGGACAAGTTCTATCCCCGTTCGTTCAACATGGGTATCCGTCGCGACGTCTATCTGCAGCTGGGTGGATTTTCCAAGATGCGCTTCGGCGAAGACATCGACTTCAGCTACCGTATCGTAGAGGCAGGCTACAACCCACAGCTCATCCCTGAGGCGTGGGTGTGGCACAAACGGCGTACCGACTTCCGCAAGTTCTGGCGACAGGTTTATAACAGTGGCATCGCCCGCATCAACTTAGAGAAACGCCATCCGGGTACCTTGAAGCTCGTTCATCTGCTTCCCACCGTCTTCACCCTCGGTGTCGTTTTCTGCTGTTTGGCAGCTCTCGTCTGCTTTATGCTTGCAACATTCTCTTCAAATTCCTTCACCTTGGGGATGGTTGGGATAGGAGTCTTGGCACCTCTCCTATTATACAGTCTCATCATCTGCACCGATTCAGCCATTCAGAACAAGAATTTGAAAGTAGGTTTGCTTTCCATTCCTGCCGCCTTCGTACAACTGATGGGCTACGGATTCGGATTCATTGAGTCATGGTGGAAGCGCTGTGTGTTGAAGAAAGACGAATTTCAGGCTTTCGAGAAAAATTTCTACAAATAACTTACTCAACTTTCGTGAGTTAAAATGGAAGTTTCGTCCTGC
>CADBAP010000080.1 GCA_902792685.1 uncultured Prevotellaceae bacterium | reverse complement strand
ACGGAAGAGCCGGTGATATTCACCAAGCCCGACTCCGCACTGCTGAAGGATGGAAAACCATTCTTCATTCCTGACTTCATGGGGCGCATCGACTACGAAACAGAAGTCGTGGTGCGCATCTGTCGTTTGGGAAAGGGTATTCCCCAGCAGTTCGCCCATCGCTACTACGATGCCGTCACGCTAGGCATTGACTTCACGGCACGTGAGGTGCAGAAGAAAGCGAAAGACCTGGGTCGTCCTTGGACCATCGCAAAAGGTTTCGACGGGTCGGCAGTAATCGGAGAGTGGGTAAAACTAGAGGAAGGACATAAACAGTCGCCTATCCAGGATCTGCACTTTCGTCTCGATATCAATGGGGAAACGAAACAGGTGGGCTATACGGGCGATATGCTCTATAAGGTGGACGAACTGATAGTCTATATCAGCAAGTTTTTCACGTTGAAAACGGGCGACCTGCTGTTTACGGGCACTCCCGTAGGTGTGGGACCGGTACATATCGACGACCATCTGGAAGGATGGCTGGAAGACCGAAAGGTCTTGGAGTTTAATTGTAAGTGAAGACCCCTCCGGCTCCCCTAAAGGGGAGGGAAGGAGACAAGGATTCAAGGAGACAAGGATTCAAGGAGACAAGTAGGCAAGGAGTAATTAAGCATTAAGCATTGAGCATTAAGAAATTCATATCGATATTGCTGCTGTCGTTGGTGTCACTGACGGCAGGTGCTCAGCGGTTCTTTAACCTGACAGTCGATGACGTCAGGATAGATTCGCTGTTGCCGCAGTTTACCTATTCGGTGCCGTTGGGATATAACTATGCCGACTCCATCTATACGGTGGAAATCCTGTATCCCGATTTCATCGATATGTCGAAGAGCGATATTGCCAAATACCATGCTATCACCACTGATGCATTGCCTACGCTGCCTGTCATCACCACGCAGATTGCTGTGGAGCGCAAGCAGGGAAAACTGGAACTGTCGTTCGTACCGATGGTCTTCCGCAATGGGAAGTACCAGTTCCTGGTGAGCTTTATGCTGAAGGTAGAAGGAAAAGCCCCCTCCAACCTCCCCCCTGAGGGGGAGGCCTTAAAGAGCGCAAGGAAAGCACCCTCCAATTTATTAACGGAATCAACGAACACGGCAGCTGACCGCTATGCGGCGCATTCTGTGCTGGCATCAGGACGGTGGGTGAAAATCAGTGTGCCCTCGACGGGTGTCTATCAGTTGACGCCAACACTGGTGCAACAGGCTGGTTTCAGTAATATCGACCGCGTGAAGATTTACGGTTATGGTGGAAACCTGCAAAACGAAAAGCTTGTGGCCAGTGAGCTGGCGGCTACCGACGACCTGCAGGAGGTGCCTACTTGTACCGTCAACGGCAAGCGTCTGTTCTATGGCAAAGGTCCTGTAAGCTGGGGAAGCAATACCGCTACCCTTCGTACGCGCAATCCTTATAGTGATGTGGGATGCTATTTTCTGACCGAGAGCGATGAGGCTCCCCTGAGTGTGGATAGTGCAGCTTTCGTGGGTGCTTTCTATCCGTCGGCCGACGACTATCACAGTTTGTACGAAGTCGATAACTACAGTCATCATGCCTGCGGCAGAAACCTGTTTGAGAATGCACCTATCAAGAACGGCTCCTCGAAGAAATTCGTGCTTACCAACCGCGCTCATGCTGCCAGCGCACAGCTGTCGGTATGTATGAGTGCTGCTACAGCCAGTACGGTAGCGGTGACCATCAACGGCAAAGAACTGGGGTCGTTCTCTATTGCGCTGACCGACGACCACGACCTCGCTAATTCTGCTACGAAAGTCTATCGTGTGGACAACCTGCAGGCTACTGACACCATTGTGGTGACGACAACGGCGGGCGGTCCCGTTTATCCTGACTTTGTATCGATGACCTATGACACGCCTTGTGCGGCTCCGAAGCTCTCGACGGCATCGTTTGATGCACCCGACTTTGTATATGGTATCATGAACCAAGACCATCATGCGGATACTGCGGCAGATATGATTATCATCATTCCGACCAGTCAGAAACTGCTGAAACAGGCACAGCGGCTGGCTGATTTCCATACTGCTCACGATAGTCTGAGGGTGCGCATCGTTCCTGCCGACGAACTGTTTAATGAGTTCTCCAGCGGTACTCCTGATGCCAACGCCTACCGTCGATACCTGAAGATGCTCTATGACCGTGCGGAGGCCGATGAGGATATGCCGAAATACCTGTTGCTGTTTGGCAACGGTGTGTGGGACAACCGCATGAACACCAGCACCTGTAAGCTGCTGAGTCCCGATGACTATCTGCTTTGTTTTGAGAGCGAGAATTCGTTTAACACCCTCTACAGCTACGTCAACGACGGCTTCTATACGTTGCTCGACGATGGCGAGGGTGTGAGTATGACCTACAGCGACAAGGAGGATATGGCGGTAGGCCGCTTCCCTGTGAGCAACGACGGTGATGCAAAGATTCTGGTTGACAAGGTCATCAACTACGTCACCAACAGCAATGCGGGCAGTTGGCAGAATGTCATCATGTTTATGGGTGACGATGGCGACAACAACCTGCACATGCGCGACATCGACTATACGGCCGAACAGACGACAAACCTTCATCCTGGTTATCAGATAAAGAAGGTGATGTGGGATGCCTATACCCGTGAGACGACGGCAACAGGCAATACGTATCCGGAGGTGATGCGTATCATCAACCAGCAGCAGACGGAAGGTGCATTGATTATGGATTATGCCGGTCACGGACGCCCTGACCAGTTGTCGCACGAAGCGGTGCTGCGCACATCCGATTTCGCCAACTTCCAGAATGCCAACCTGCCGTTGTGGGTGACGGCCACCTGTGATGATATGCCGTTTGACGATGTCGCAGAATGTATCGGTGTTACGTCGATGCTGAATAAGAAAGGCGGCTCTGTCGCATTCTATGGTACTACTCGTACTGTGCTGGCCTACTACAACAAGCCCATCAACACGCTCTATATGAAATATGTGTTGAGCTATGATGCCAAAGGAAAGCCGATTACGTTGGGTGAGGCACAGCGGCTGGCGAAAAACGAACTGATATCAACAGGTAGCGACCGCACGCAGAACAAGCTGCAGTTTGCCCTGCTGGGCGACCCTGCTATGTCATTGAACCTGCCTCAGGCAACGGTAGTCGTTGATTCTATCAACGGTGTGGAGGCTGGTGCAGAAGAGATGCCGGTGCTGAGAGCTGGTTCCGTAGCACGCATCTATGGTCATATAGAACGAAGTGGTGCGAAAATCACCGATTTCAACGGTACGATGACCGCTATTGTTCGCGACACGAAAGAGTTGATTACCTGTAAGCGTAACGACCCTACGCTGGTGAATAACGGCACGGCGCCGTTTACGTTCTACGACCGACAGAACACCTTGTATAATGGTTCCTGCAACGTGAAGGATGGTGAGTTCCAGTTTGCTTTCGCCGTACCGATGGACATCAACTATGCCGACGGAACGGGTCTGGTGAACTTGTATGCCGTAAACGACAGTCATACGCTGATAGCCAACGGCTCCTTCGAGGATTTCTATGTCAACGGTTCGGAAACGCTGAAGAACGATTCCATCGGTCCGTCGGTTTATTGCTATCTGAACAGCCCGTCGTTTGTTGACGGCGGAACGGTGAACAGCACACCTTACTTTGTGGCACAGGTAACCGACAAGGACGGTATCAATGCATCGGGAAGTGGTATTGGACACAACATGGAACTGATTATCGACGGCGATATGCAGAAGACGTATGACCTGAACGGCAACTTCACATTCGACTTCGGATCATACACCAGCGGTTCCACCTATTATTATATACCGGAACTGGCAGAAGGCAACCATCAGCTGAAATTCCGTGCGTGGGATATCCTGAACAACTCCAGTACGGCCGTGCTGAACTTCCGTGTTGTCAAAGGTCTGCAGCCTGATATCTATAGCGTCAGCTGTACCAACAACCCGGCAACGACGGAGACGACCTTCATCGTCACCCACAACCGAACGGGTAGCAACGTGGACGTAGGCATCGACGTGTTTGATATGAGTGGCCGGATGTTGTGGCAGTACGACGAGTCGGGCGTATCAACAGGCAGTGCCTATACGGTGAGCTGGGATTTGACCATTGATGGTGGTCGCCGACTGCAGACAGGTGTGTATCTCTATCGTGTCAGAATGAGCAGTGACGGTAGCGGTTACACGTCAAAAGCGAAGAAACTTATTATCATAGGCAATAATTAATGAGTGCTTGCCGTTATAATAAGGCGTAAATACATTAATGCACATGAATAATATCAAGAAAATATGGGCAGCAGCCTTGCTGTCGTTGCTTTCCCTGTCGCTGTGGGCACAGGACAAGCAGGATATGTTCAACCCCGTGAACACGTCGGTGACATCGCAGATGATTGCCCCTGATGCCCGTGCCGGTTCTATGGGCGATGTGGGTGCTGCCACCGATCCCGATGCTGTGTCACAGTACTGGAACCCTGCAAAGTATCCGTTCAACATCAGTCGTGCCGGCGTAGCGCTAAACTACACCCCGTGGCTGCGCCAGTTGGTGAGCGATATGAACCTGGCTTATCTGGCAGGCTACTATCGCATCGGCGACTATTCGGCTGTGAGTGGCTCATTCCGTTATTTCTCGCTGGGTGAGGTGTTGACCAGCAGTGGTGTTGATGCCGCCAACGATATGACCATCAAACCGTATGAGATGTCGTTCGATGTGGGTTACTCGCTGATGCTGAGCGAGAAGTTCTCACTGGGTGCTGCCGTTCGTTGGATCTACTCCGACCTGACTTACGACTATACGGAAGATACGAGTCCCGGTTCGGCTTTCGCTGCCGATATCGCGTGCTACTATCAGAACTATATCAACATCGGTAACCGCGAGTGTCAGCTGGGATTGGGTTTGAACATCTCCAATATCGGTTCAAAGATTACCTTCGGCGGTTCCGACAACTCGGAGTTTATTCCGACCAACCTGCGTATTGGTGCAGCCCTGATGATTCCCATCAACGAATACAACCGTTTCACCATCGCTGCTGATGCCAACAAACTGTTGGTGCCCACCTATCCGAAACAGGAGGATGGTGAACCTACGGAGGACTATGAGGAGCGTGTGCAGCGTGACTACTACGACGTATCATCTATCTCAGGTATCTTCAAGAGCTTTACTGATGCTCCTGGCGGTTTCAAGGAGGAGTTACAGGAAATCCAGTGGAGTGTGGGTGCTGAATATGTGTATAACGACCGTTTCAGCCTTCGTGCCGGATATCACCATGAGAGTGAGAACAAGGGTAACCGTAAGTATTTCACCGTTGGTGCAGGCTTCAAGATGAGCGTCTTCTCACTGGATGCCGGCTATGTGATTGCTACGGCAAAGAGCAATCCGCTTGACCAGACCCTCCGCTTTACACTCACCTTCGATATGGATGGTATCAAGGATTTGTTTAAGAGATAAGGAAAGCCCCCTCTAAATCTCCCCCTTGATGGGGAGACTTTAAAAATAAAGGGTTGAGCATATGCTCAACCCTTATTCTTGTTTTACTCCTTCAAGAAGACAAACGGCGTAAGCTGATATGCCTTCTTCGCGCCCGGTAAATCCCAAATGTTCGGTTGTCGTGGCCTTGATGGATATTTGGTCAGGGTCTATGTCCATCACCTCAGACAGGCATTGCTGCATAGCGGGGATATGTGGATTGAGTTTCGGACGTTCGGCACATACCGTTGCGTCGATGTTGACCACTTGATAGCCCTTCGAGGCAACGAGTTCAATGACTTTCTTCAGAATAACCTTGCTGTCCATGTTGAGCGTTGCCTCAGAGGTGTCGGGAAAATGATAGCCGATATCACGCATATTGGCTGCACCGAGGATAGCATCACAAATCGCGTGGATCAGTACATCAGCATCGCTGTGCCCTAACAATCCCTGACTGTGGTCAAGCTTGATGCCGCCCAACCACAGGTCACGTCCTTCTACCAAACGATGGACGTCATAGCCCATTCCTACTCGTATATTCGTCATCTCCTATAATATTATCAATTAATCTTGCCCCTCGCTCCTCGCCCCTTGCTCCTTTCCTTTCCTCCCCCTTTCAGGGGGGATTAGAGGGGGGCTTTTCGGGGGAGCCAGAGGGGGGTTATCTGATAAACAACAACTCCCTGTATTTCGGCAGCGTCCAAAGTTCATCGGCTACCGTCAACTCCAGTTTGTCGATGTGGTAGCGGATTTCCTGCATCTTCGGTTCCACCGTATCATGATAGGCAATAGCCTTGCTGCGCTCGCTGTCCATCCGGTTGGCAACCTTACGGGCTTCAACAAGCTCCTCCACCATCGTCTCAATAGTCTGTGTGCGTTCGGCAATCTCACGGATAATCTTCATGTTGCGGGCGGTAAACTTCTTGTAGTCGTCCTCTGAGAAGATTTCGTGCATCACCTCCACATTCTTCGCCAGACGTGTCTGGTAGTGTGTGGCAACAGGGATGATGTGGTTCATCGTCAGGTCGCCCAACACACGGGCTTCGATTTGCAGCTTCTTCGTGTAGGTCTCCCATTTCACCTCGTTGCGTGCCTCCAGTTCCTTGCGGTTCATCACGCCGAGACTCTCAAACATCTTCACAGTATCTTCGTCGAGATAGCGGTCGAAGATAACCGGACACGAGGTCTCCACATCCAGTCCGCGACGTGTAGCCTCCTGTACCCATTCGTCGCTGTAGCCGTTTCCGTCGAAATGGATTGGCTTGCAGGTCCTGATGTCTTCACGCAGCACATCAATGATGGCGTGGAAGGTGACGCTATGCTTTCCGTCGATGAATTCGGCGTTTTCTGATACTTCTGTGATACGTTTGTCCACCCTTTTCTTGAAGTCAACCAAGGCCTCCGCTACCGCTGCATTCAGGGCTATCATTGCACTGGCACAGTTGGCTTCGGAGCCGACGGCACGGAACTCGAAACGGTTACCTGTGAAGGCAAACGGACTCGTACGGTTGCGGTCGGTATTGTCGATGAGCAGTTCAGGAATCTCCGGTATGTCGAGTTCCATCCTCTGCTTGCCGGCAACGGTAAACAAATCGTCTTTGTCGGCTTTCTCGATATGCTCCAGCAGTTCGCTCACCTGCTTGCCTAAGAAACTGGAGATGATGGCGGGCGGTGCTTCGTTGGCACCCAGACGGTGCGCATTGGTGGCACTCATGATACTTGCTTTCAGCAAACCATTATGGCGATAGACAGCCATCAGCGTCTCCACGATGAAGGTCACGAAGCGCAGGTTCTGCTCTGGTGTCTTGCCTGGCGCGTGCAACAGCGTTCCTGTATCGGTGGACAGACTCCAGTTGTTGTGCTTACCGGAACCGTTGATGCCGTCGAAGGGTTTCTCGTGCAGCAGCGCACGGAATCCGTGCTTGCGTGCTACCTTCTTCAATAGCGACATCAGTAGCATATTATGGTCGATGGCGAGGTTGGTCTCCTCGAAAATCGGAGCCAGCTCAAACTGGTTGGGTGCCACCTCGTTGTGGCGCGTCTTACAGGGAATACCCAGCTCCAGCGCCTGTATCTCCAAGTCTTTCATGAACGCCTG
>CADBAP010000079.1 GCA_902792685.1 uncultured Prevotellaceae bacterium | reverse complement strand
AGACTGACACAAGACTGACACATTTTGAAATGTAAAAGGTGTGCTTTTAGACAAAATTCTCTAGAGAATTTGTTGCAACGGAGCACCTTTCATCAAAAATTCTCTAGAGAATTTGATCACGGGGATGATCATTCAGAACCTTCCCCGTGCCCCCTTCAAATATGTAATATTTGACTTTTTCGTAGGAATGCTTTGGTAATTGGGAAATAATTTGTATTTTTGTGCGCTAAATACGTGAATATTTAAGAAATGACGTTTAACAAGACCATAGCCCGACTCTTACCGCCGACTTGGATGTTGGCGGTTTTGGCGTGTTTTACGGCATGTAGCGGCAGCGACGAGGCAGTTACGGAAACGCCTGTGACGCCCAACAACAACAGCAAGAATGTTGCCGTTACCTTCAACACTTACGTGCAGTCGGGAAATACGCAGACGCGTGCTACCTACCCGTCAGAGGCTGCTAGTGGCAGCATAGACATCAACCGTCTGAAGTCGGCTGGCTTCGGCGTGTTCGCACAGTACACGTCCAATACGGAATGGGCAAACTACACCGACAAGTCAACAACTCCTTTCAACTTCATGTGGAACCAGCAGGTAAGCTGGGATGCTATTGGCAACAAATGGACTTACGAACCCGTGAAATACTGGCCCAACGACAACAACCCTGCAGACAATCAATCGCCGGCAGCTACAGGTTCACAGAATCGCAGCTACCTGAGTTTCTTTGCATACGCTCCCTATGCGCCAGTAGCAACACCAGCATCAGGTTTCGACGTGAAAGATGTAGATGAGAATTCTGACGGTAAACCCGACCACGATGGTATTGTGGCAGTAAGTCTTAATAACGCCAACGCCAATGCCTCGTATCTCTACTATCGGACCAGTCTGGAGAAACCATTCGGTATAGATAAGAGTGTCGATTTGCTGTGGACAAACCAGCGCGACCTTTATAAAATGAAAGAGTCTGGCGAAGGCTACGTTGACGGACGTGTATCTTTGAACTTCAAGCATGCTCTTACAAAGTTGGATATCAACGTACGGGCAATGGTCGACAACACCGCCAGCGCCAGCTCACCCGCCTACTCTACCGAGGTCGATGGCAACACCCGCATCTACATTGACAATGTCAGCATCACAACACCGACATACTATCCTGAAGGCAAGCTGAAGATTACATCAGACAACGACACCCCCGTGTGGGACTACAGCGATATCAGCACATCAAAGACACTGTTCCGTTTCGGTAGCGACATCGACCTGTCGTTGGCCAATGTAAACAATTCGAAAGACCTCGACAACGTGAAGTATTCACTGCGCTATGCAGCGCCGAATATCCCTACTAACGCATCGATTGACGACAGCGACGGCGACGGCATAGACGACAACACGGGACTTACACTGGTAGAGACCGCCCGTGAAACCTTCAACGAAGAGATGGAGGCTGGTGTGATCAAAACCGAACAGCAACTGGCGGCCAACTATAGCACGTTTATGTTTTGTCCATCGACCGCTGAAAGCGCTATCTCAGTAACAGCTGTCTATCACGTGGTAACCTTCGACCCCAACCTGACGTTGAACAATCCGAAATTCTATAGCAACGTAACCAACAATATCACAGCAACCCTGGGCAACACCGTTAAGTTTGAACCCAACAAGCAGTATAAAATTCTGCTGAATCTGGGTATTACCAGTGTGAAGTTTGAAGTCTATGTACTCGACGAGAACGGTGAGTGGATTCTGCTGAGCGCTGTGGTGAAGGAATGGGACCTCATCACGAAAGAAGTGGATGTGAAATAAATAATAATGCATAATTCATAATGCATAATGCATAATTATCGACATAACGACATCACGAAATAACGAAATCACGAAATGACGAAAATAATATCAATCATAAAAGGTAGTGTGCACTGCGGTTTTGCCGCGGCGATACTGAGCTTGCTCTTCGCCGCCTGCAGCGACAATCCTGCGTTGGAGCAGGATGATGACCGCATGCAGCTGACCCTCGACGTTATCGAGACCGGCTGGGAAGGACAGACCATCAACGCAAGCACCCGTGCCGGTGAGACGCTGGAAGGACTGCGCTCTAGTAATCCGGCCCGCAACTGGGATTTGACTTCTATTCCACCTGCTGATGTTACTGCGCTTACGGCCCCTCTATGGACCTACGATGAAGGTACGACATATACCTCTACTGCGGCTGTTAACAACACTTTGAAGGGAGGAGCTGAGGGTACAACAGAACTCTCTTATACTGCTGGTTTAAATTTCGCAGCAGCGCCAGGTAACATTCATCTTGTTAACGATGGAGAGAACAGTTGCATTCGTTTTACAGGCGTTTTGACCATCTTTAATCTTAAAGCCGGACAAACGGTGACTATAGAATTAAGATCACCAGTTGGAACAAGACCGTTGACTGCAAATAACGTTTCAGGCTCGCCTGTCATTCTTGCAACGACTGCTATAGCATCGCAGACAAAAACAGTGGCAAATAACGGTAGTGTCAGCTTTACCGCTCCGGCTGATATAAATATTTATTCTATCAGCGTATCGAAAGCAGAAGATGACGGCTTTGGCATCTATTGCAGCGCTCTGAACTATGAGAACACCCAAGTGATATGGGATGAAGCGAACGGCTGGTGGAAGATTGGAGCAAACAACTATAACAACTACTGGCAACGTAACGAGACGGGAACGATTGACGTCTATGCCTATGCACCTTTTAAGACTGGAGGATACACGGTATCCGCTAATAAGCTGACCTTCGTAGCGCAAAAACATGGTTATCCTGATTACACCAATCTGCTATCGGGCGGAAATGTGGATTTGCTACAGGCCAATGCTTCTATTAGTCGCAGTAGTAATAATCCAGCCCAACTGACATTCAACCATAAGTTGGCAAAGTTGACGTTTGGTACCATCACCAACAATACAGGCGAAACCATACAGTTGAATGGTTTTACAGTACGCGGCACCATCAATAGCGAGGCCAAACTTGATTTAGCAAACGGGGGTTGGAGTGAACATGTAAGCAGTACAACGTCTATCCAGCTACCCCCACCTTTTGTTCAAGTTGTGCACTCGCAAGCAGAAATGGATGAACCTCTACCAGCTGGTTTCGCAGCGAAAGCTCTGATAGAACCTCTGCTGGACAAACAAACGGTGCTACCAAACATGGCAATGGGCAGATCGATATTGCTGATACCAAATGCCCCTATAGAACCAGATACCAAAGGAAAGATAACTGTTACGGTAGAAGTAAACAACAATTCCGGTGAGACTTTCAGTTTCCCTATCGAACTGGTAGAAGGAATGGAGAAAATCGTAAACATCACCATTGGCCGAAACCATGAGGTGGTGATAGTGGAGGAGTAACCCCTACCCGACCTCCCCGAGGGGAGGAGGAAAAAAAAGAGACCCCCACCCTGCCTCCCCAAGGGGGAGGAGGAAAAGGGAAGCCCCCTCCCAACCTCCCCCTAAAGGGGAGAGGAGAAAGAGTAACAGAGAAATGAAAAGATGAAAGAACGAGATAAAGAAATGACGAAAAGAATCAAATATATTGCAAGTGCCATTCTCCCTCTCCTTCAGGAGAGGGTTGGGGTGAGGCTTTTAGGTGCGCTTCTGCTCCTCCTCACCGCCTGCTCCAGCAGCGATGATGCTGTTACCGAATCATTGGGCACGGAGGATGCCATCGTGCTGGGCGTGAAAGAAGTGGTGTCGCCAGTAACCCGTAGCCAGCATACAGACATCATGGACTTCACACGGCTGACGTCAACAGGCTTCGGTGTGTATGGATATGAAGGTGCTGATGCATATAACAAAAGCAGTTCGGCATTCAACCTGTTTACACCTAACACGAAGGTTACCTTCGACCCAAGCGGCACCGCTCCAACAACCATCATCGATCACCCTGGAAGCTGGGAATACCCTGATGATTTGAAGGAGTGGGACAAAACCAAGAAATACACCTTCTTTGCCTACGCCCCTTATATGAGTGCTGGCGAAGGAACAGCGGGAGATGATGCCGGTATCAACACCATTTCTACTGGTGCCGGTGACCCCAAAATCACATATACCGTAGCCACAGACCCAGCTGAGAGTGTTGACCTGCTGTGGGGCGTGCGTACTGATACTCAAGAGAAATCAGGACTAGCGTGGATTGATATTGAAAAGGGACAGACTACCTCTGCTGTACTCTTCACCTTTTATCATGCCCTCTGTGCCATAGGACTCCATGCACAGGTGATGGTGGATCAGGCCAACGATACCGACAACTTGGGCGACCTGTCGCAGTTGGGAACGATTGGCAAAGCTAATGGCTGCAAGGTGACGCTGAAGAGCATCACGATTACGCCAGCGGGGACGACAACACCATCAGTAACCTCTCCTGTGCTTTTCACCAAAAGTGCCCAGTTGAACCTGAACAACACGACCAAGCATCAGCCACTTTGGGAGGATCCCTCTGGTACAATAGCCAACTTGGTGCTCAATAGCGCAACGACGATTGATGAGAAACTACTCGATCCGCACCCAACAGAAGTTGACAACGACACTGGTTACGAGGTGATGACTAGCACTTCGTACGACATCGAAGTACCTGGCATTACTGAATCAGCCAATACGCAGAACATTATTAAGAACGACAAGCTCTTTATGCTGATTCCACAGGCGGCTCAGGACTATACGATTGCCATAGACTATTTCCTGACCTATAAGACTGAAAGCGGCTACCACCGCGAGCTTAAGTCCGGTACCGCCACTATCCGCAACCTGGAACTTGCTGCTGGAGTGAAATACTACCTGAACCTGGTGTTCGGTTTGACCACTTTCAAGCTCAGCGTCAATGCCACCGACTGGGAAGGACAAAATATCAATACCACAGTGGTTATAGAGAACGGCACCAGCGCCAGCCAATCGTTGGCGAGGGGAGGAAACGACCCCACCCCAACCCTCCCAAAGGGAGAGAGATAGATTCGGCATGACAACATATCGACATGACGAAAGAAAAGAAATGACGAAAATAAAAAAAATGACGACAACAATAAAACATATCGCAAGGTCCATCCTCCCTCCCTATGCAGGGAGGGCCGGGGTGGGTCTTCTCCTTTTCCTCCTGCTGACGGTTGGAGCAAACCGAGCGTGGGCACAGATAGGAAGCATTCCCTATTCTACCGACTTCAGCAGTAGCATCACGCCGTTCGAGAAGACGAGTGGCACAACGGTTGAAGCTAACAGCACCAACGCAAGTATCGGTTCGGTGCTTCATGTCTACAATGCCGTCGCCACTGCTACCTTCACTGGAGGCTACACGTTGAAGAGCACCGAGCAGGTTTCTATCTCATTCACCGCCTATCATGGTTGGAACAGTTACAACCGTACCAGTAAAGTCGCTATAAAGAATACTGCCGGAGACGAACTGGTAAGTTACACATACAATCAGAATTCTACACTGGTCAGTGACGTAAGCTTTGGCGGAAATACCGTAGATGGATTTGAAGCCTTCTCTGGTATCAGCAAGTATGATGCAACGAAAAATGCCAACGGTATTGGTGGAAACGGGAAACCATACGTCTCTACTGCTGGTTACAACCCGACTATCACCATGACTATTTGCGGCAATGGCATTGTAACCTTCCGTTTCGTTTGTGCAGGACAGTCAATTGAACAGTCGTTTGCTGCTACCCTCAGCGATAAGACGATGAATCTTGGTAGCATAGTCATTACTGATGCCGACACACATAGTGGCGACCAAAACGACCGCAGTATCTGTATCGACAACCTCAACATTACCTCGCAGCTCTATTCTTTCGACTATGAAAGCACGGGAAGCATGTCTGACTGGGTAACTGGTACAGGTGGACGCTATACACCAACCATCATGGATGATGGTGCAGGCAACCACTTTATGGCAGTAGCACAAGACCAGCGTCATAACAATGGTGCAACGCTGACCAACAATGCCATCAACGGTAGTGCCAAAACTGGCGAGGATTTCACGCTGTCATTCGATATGAAGATTGGTCGTGCTACACAAAATGGTACTGATGGTCAGCCCGATGCTGCCTTTACGGTCTATGATGCATCCAACACGGCATTGTTCTCTCTCACCGACAAACGCAATAGTACTGACTGGTATCTCGATGTGGCAGGAGCGGCGCAAGGGACTATCACACTGGATGGAACAGGAAGCAATCAAGCATTAAACGACCTCACATGGTATCACGTTAAGTTATCATATACCACTGTTGATGGAACCAAACTGCTCTATGTCACTATCTCTTCACTCGACGGCACAGCCACCTACTGGCGCGGCGGAAATGCCACCTCGTCTAACGGAGGACTGAGCAAGATGACCTTTGTCACCTCGCGTTATGATGCCAACTTCGCCTTCGACAACCTGAAGGTATCTACCTTCGCCACTACCGCTTTCTCCGTCAGTGGAAAAACTGAAACATATGCGATTACAGGTGAAGGCGACCTGCGACAGAAAGAGGAAGGAAGTACTATTACGCTGGAGTATGGTGCCACTTACGAAACACAGCAGACAAAGACCAGTGGTTCGAATATCGGTGCGTATTGTGCTTATAAGGGAAACAGCGATACTAACACCTATTCAACTGCTTGGACAACAAGCAACGCAACCAATGTTGCCCCAGGTGGTGGAACTTTCTACAAGTTCACTCCAAAGTTTAATGGCAAGCTCTCCGTCTTAGGAGGCGTGGAAGATGCAGATAACGGTTCTTTGAATAAGATCTGGTTGCGCAATGCCGACGGAAGCGTAAAAGAAGAAAAGGCCGGGTCTGCAAGTGATAACTTTGTCTTCAGTACGACTCTCCAAGCAGATGTGGATTATTATCTATATGCCGCGACACCCGAAACAGGTGATAACGATGGTACAAAAGGATCGAAGGCCACCCTTTTCCTCAGGGGCTTCACTTTCACACAGACGGGTATGAACCGTGAGATCAAGGTGAGCGACCTGCTCTACACTGGTAGTACAGGTGCTGCAGGCGGTGCGCTCAGTCGTACGATCCCTGGCTTCACACTCACCTACGGAGATAACAATCATGTACAGACCACCGCTGACGGCAAATCATTGACCATCAGCAATGGCGGTAGTTTGACAGTTGCATTGCGCCAGAATAGTCACTCTGCTACTATCAGTAGTGTTACGCTAAACGTGTCGGAAGTAACCAGTGCCACCATAAACAGCAATAGCATCACGACTACTGGTAAACACAGCTTTACACCGGGTTCTTCTACCGACAACTTCACTTTGAGTTGCACTGCTGGTTCGCTGATCATCACCTCCATATTGGTGGAATATAACAGCAGCGACGCTGGCTTTGAGGCATTTTGGCTTGATGATACGAAGACTACTCCATCGTTCAACTTTGCCACTCCTCACATCATGCGAGTTCCGGGTGACGGACAGGCCTTCACGAATACGCCGACGGTATCATCGCCAAACAGCTTCAATGCTACATATACCTATGCTTCAGATAACACCCCTGTTGCCACTATCAATGCCGATGGCACCAACGGACAATTGTTAAAGTCGGGGTTGGCTACGATTACAGCTACATTCGAGGAGACCAACTACTTTGCT
>CADBAP010000078.1 GCA_902792685.1 uncultured Prevotellaceae bacterium | reverse complement strand
GTGCCGAATCCGCTGTTGTCAAAGGTAGAAGAAGGAATCGCCCTTTGCCGCAAGGAAGGCGTCGATTTTATTTTGGCCGTTGGTGGCGGTAGCGTCATCGACTCGTCCAAAGCCATCGGATACGGTGTTCCCTATGATGGTCCTGTGTGGGATTTCTGGGAAGGAAAGGCACAGCCGCAGGCTTGTCTGCCTATCGGCACCATCCTGACAATTCCTGCTGCCGGTTCCGAGATGAGTTCTTCGTGTGTGGTTACGAAGGATGAGGGACTGATTAAGCGCGGTATCAACAGCGACCTGTGTCGTCCGAAGTTTGCCATTATGAATCCTGAGCGCACCTTTACTCTTCCGCCGTATCAGACGGCAGCCGGCGCCACCGATATCATGATGCACACGATGGAGCGCTATTTCACCCGTCATCAGGATATGACGCTAACTGATAATATTGCGGAAGCGCTCCTGCGGACGGTGAAAGACTGTGCGCTGGAGGTGATGAAGCATCCGGAGGACTACCGCAACCGGGCACAAATAATGTGGGCAGGCTCGTTGGCACACAACGACCTGACAGAATGCGGTACTGAAAAAGATTTCGCCACTCATCGTTTGGAGCATGAGTTAAGTGCTTCGTTTGGGGCTACTCACGGTGCCGGACTTGCTGCTTTGTGGCCGAGTTGGGCGCGTTATGTGATGAAGGATGAGGAAAATATTCCCCGTTTCGTGCGCTTTGCCGTGAATGTGATGGGTGTGGAGAACGATTTCACTGATCCTCGCGGTACTGCTGAGCGCGGTGTAGAAGCAATGGAGCAGTTCTTCCGTCTGATTGGTATGCCCACCAATATGTATGAACTGTTGGGTAGGGAAGTAACCGATGAAGAAATCGACCACATGGTACAGATGGCGAGTCGTGGCGGAACCATTACCCTTGGCGCTATCAAGGTGCTGAAACCTGCTGATATGCGAGCCATCTATGAAATGGCAAGGGGGAATGCGTAATGCGTAATGCTTAATGCTTAATGCGTAATGCTTAATGCGTAATTCTCAATGATTTAAGTGTCTTTAAATATTATTCTTTTGTAAAAAGGAAGAAATATCGTATCTTTGCCCCATAAATATAAAAATGTACGCGTATGAAGAAGAGCATTGTTTTGTTGCTGATGCTGCTGACATGCAGTATGGTAACGTTTGCCGACGACTATGATGCCCTGTGGAAACAGGTGAAGAAAGCAGCAGAAGATGATCTGCCGAAAACGGAAATAGAGTTGCTGAATAAGATTTCTTCAAAAGCAACCAAGGAGAAACAATATGGTCAGCTGTTGGCGGCAGAAATGCTGACAGTGGGATTGCAAACGCAAATCTCTCCCGACTCGTTATTGCCGGCAGCCGAACGCCTTCAGCTCAAGGCGGAAGAGGCCGAGAAAACCGACGGTGTACTGGCGGCGGTCTATTATGCTTCGTTGGGCAAATTATACGGTTCCTCATACAGGATGGGTGAAAACCGGTTGACGAAGAGTCATCAGTTCTTTGCCAAAGCATTGGCCAATCCCGCAGCGCTTGCTGCCCATCAGGATGCGGAATACGAACCGTTGGTGAAAGTCGAGAGGGCCAGTAAGGTGTTTAATCACGACCTGCTGCACGTCATTGCCTGCGAAGCCGACGATTATGAAGTCCTGCACGATTACTATGAGAAGAGTGGAAACCGCGCAGCAACATGTATGACAGCCCTTTGGCTGGTCAAAGAGTATAAGTTCGGTGAGGAACGCAAAGAGGCTCTTGATTCCCTGTTGGCTTTGTATGGCGACCTGCCGGAAGCCTGCGAGGTTGCGTTGATGAAATACGACCACATGAAGGCACAGAAAGACGTCAACCCCAGAGAGCTGAAAGCCTATGCCCAGGAGTCGCTGAAGCGTTGGTCTTCGTGGAATCGTTCATACATCTTTTCCAATCATATCAACGATCTGACAACCTCGCTGTTTGAAGTCGATCTCGGCAACAAGCGCGAATTGCCCAATCGTGAGCGTACGATGAAGGTCACAAAAATCCGCAATATTCAGGAGTGGGAGATGCATGTGAGCCGTGTGAACGTGCCTGGTGATACGGAACTGACGACCTATCGTGAGAAGGACATCAAGAAACTGCGTTCGTTGATCACCGAAAAAGACGTCTTCGTTGAACGCCGTTCTTATACAGGAAAGGAAGACTGTGACATTTTTGAAGACTCCATTACGCTGAAGGGTCTGCCCTTAGGCACCTATCTGATTGAGTTTGGCGGCAACAACGGAAAAATCGACACGCCTTTGCGCCTGCTCTATGTCAGCGACTTACAGCTTCTGTTGCAGGAACAGTCAAGGTATGAATATCGGTTGGTGGTTTTGAATGCAACGACCGGTCAGCCTGTTCCGAATGCAAAGGTTACGATGTGGGATTCTCCCCGCTATGGAAAACCCCGCGAGACGCAAACCGTGACGGTTGATGCAAAGGGTGAAAACATCCTGTCCTTCAACAAGAGTATTCCCAATTACTTCTATGTCCATACCGACAAAGACAAATCATGTCCGTATGACTGGATGTCAACCACTTATTCTTATTATGAGGAAAGAGAGCTGACCAATAGAATCAGCGTCTATACCGACCGCCGTCTCTATCGTCCCGGTCAGACGGTTCATGCAAGTGTCATCACCCATCAGGTGAAGAACGGAACACTTGCTTCTGCGCTTCCCGAAGATCAGGTTCGTGTCATCCTGCGTGATGCCAACCACAAGAGTATCGAAGAGAAGAATATTGTTACTGACGAATACGGAACCGCCAGCTGTGACTTCACGTTGCCGACCAGCGGCCTGACGGGTAGCTTTACGATTGAGGCAAGAGGTTCTGTGACAGGAAATACTACCATACAAGTGGAGGAATACAAGCGTCCGACATTCGAAATCATCATGCCTACCTACGAGGAGAAATATGTGGCTGGTGATACGGTTGTCGTTACGGCACATGCCAAAACCTATGCCGGCGTTCCTGTGCAGGGAGCCAAAGTGAAATATACCGTCAGCCGTCAGAGTGCCTTGTGGTGGAGCTGGTACGGAAATTCGGGCGATACAGAACTGCTGAAAGACGAAGTCGTTACAGACGATCAGGGCGCCTTCCAGATGAAGATGCCGATGATATTGCCTAAGGATACCCAGGAAGAATCAACTGGCTACTGGTGGCGACCGGCCCGTTTCTATCAGATCAAGGCTTCTGCTATCGTGACAGATATCGGTGGTGAGAGCCATGAAGGCAGTATGAGCCTTCCTATCGGCACCAAGCCGACAGCCTTCCGTAGCGACTTGCCGTCGAAAGCTCTTGAAGACAGCCTGCAGACGGTTACCTTCAACTACTGGAACGCAGCAGGTAAGAATATCGACGGTACGGTGAAATATCGTTTCGACGACGGTAAGGAATTGACAACAGCTGCCAACAAGCCCGTCAAGATTAGTCTCAAGTCTGGACGTCATACGCTGAAAGCGGTCTGCGGTACCGATACCATTGAACAACAGATCATTGTGTTCTCCATGAAAGACAAGACACCTGTGATTCACACTCACGACTGGTTCTATATCAGCGACAGACAATTCCCACGCGACGGCAGTCCTGTCTATGTGCAAGTTGGTGCCAGCTATGAACCCCAGCACATTGTTTATACCATCATCAGCGGTGATGATGTGTTGGAAAGCGGTGTCATCGACCAGAACAGTGCCATTACAACCCGTAAGTTCACCTATAAGGAGGAATACGGATCGGGCATCATACTCAACTATGCCTGGGTACGCGACGGAAAGGTCTATACTCATTCCGCATCGATTGAGAAACCGCTACCCGATAAGCGACTGATGGCTGAATGGAAAACATTCCGTGACCGACTGACACCCGGACAGACAGAGGAGTGGACTTTGATGTTGAAGAAACCGGATGGTAAACCGGCAAAGGCACAGCTGATGGCGACTCTCTTCGACAAGTCGCTGGATCAGATTCGTAAACACAGCTGGTCGCTGTATTTAGGACTCTACCAGAATCTGCCGACAACGAATTGGGTTGCAATGGCTTTCGACAAGATGGGCGTTTTATACTCGGAGGCTCCTCATAATAAATATGTGGATAATGTGGAATACAGCTGTCTGGATAAAATCTATTTCGATACATGGGGCGAATTCTATGTCGGCAATTATGGCGATCGAAGGGGAAGGATGATGAAGACGGGTGCTGCCCGCGCTGATATGATGATGGCTGCCGAACCGATGGCTGTCAGCGAGGCGGAAGATAAAGTAACAATCCGTGGTTATGGCAAAGTTCAGGATGCTGACGAGGGTGAGTCTTCACTCAAGAAGGAAACTGAAAAAGATGAAGCAAAAGAATCGCCGCAGTTGCGCGAGAACCTGAACGAGACCGCATTCTTCTATCCCACCTTGCAGACCGATGAGAATGGTGTCGTATCGATGAAGTTCACGTTGCCGGAGAGTCTGACCACGTGGCGCTTCATGGGTATTGCCCACGATCAGGATATGAACAACACGTACATCGAGAACGAGGCCATTGCCCAAAAGACCGTGATGGTACAGCCAAATATGCCACGCTTCATCCGTCAGGGCGACCAGGCAACGCTCAGCGCTCGCCTGTTCAATACCTCGGAGAAGGCGGTGAAGGGTACAGCCAAAGTGGAAATCCTCCTTCCTGAAAACGAGAAGGTGGTTTATTCCAAGACCCAGGCTTATTCGATTGCTGCCAACGGAAGTTCCAACGTACAGTTTACGATCGATGCCCAGCCGGAAGCATTTGATGCTCCGCTTTATATCTGCCGCGTGACAGCTGTCGGCGATGGCTACTCTGATGGTGAGCAGCACTATCTGCCTGTCCTGAGCAATGAGGAGTGGGTAACCAATACGGTGCCGTTCACACAGCATGAGCCAGGAACGAAGACCATCGACCTGACCAAGATTATCCCAGAGAATGTCCGTTCGACGAAGCTGACGGTTGAATACACCAACAACCCTGCTTGGCTGATGATTCAGGCATTGCCGTATGTCAGCAATCCGAACGACAAGAATGCCATCAGTCTTGTTTGCGCCTACTATGCAAACAGTATTGCCGAGAGCATTATGAATGCTTCGCCGAAGATCAAGCGAATCGTTGAACTGTGGGGTAAGGAAACGGGTAGCGAGACCTCGCTGATGAGCAACCTGCAGAAAGATCAGGAACTCAAAGAGCTGATTCTCAACGAGACTCCTTGGGTGCTGGATGCCGAAAACGAGGCTGAGCAGAAAGCGGCATTGGTGCGTTTCTTCGATGAAAACAATATCAAGCAGACCCTTTCCTCTACATTAGGCAAACTGAAGGATTTGCAGAATGGCGACGGCTCGTGGAGCTGGTGGAAAGGTATGAATGGCAGTCCTTATATGACGATGTCGGTAACGAAGACATTGGTGCGCCTCAATCAGATGATTGGCGAGCAGAGCAGCACGAAGAAGATGCTCAATAAGGCCTTCGACTATATGGCTGCTGATATTGCCGATGAGGTGAAAGAACTGAAGAAACTGGAGAAGAAGGGCGAGAAGAACCTGCGTCCGAGCGAGTTGGCTGTTGACTATCTTTACAGCATTGCGCTGAGTGGCCGCAGCCTGTCTTCATCCGCGAAGAGCAACCACGACTATCTGGTGAAACTCCTGGCGAAGAAGACGCGCGAACTCACCATCTACGGCAAAGCTGTTTCAGCAATCATCTTGGGCAAGAATGGATATACCGACAAGGCCAACACCTATCTGCAAAGCATCAAGGAGTACAGCGTCTATACGGAAGAGATGGGTCGCTACTTCGATACCCGCAAGGCTTACTATTCTTGGTTCGACTATAAGATTCCAACGGAAGTGGCCGCAATCGAAGCCTACAAGATTCTGTTGCCGGAAGACAAGCAGACCGTTGAGGATATGCAACGCTGGCTGTTGATGTCGAAACGCACACAGGCTTGGGATACACCTATCAACAGTGTGAATGCCGTCTATGCCTTCCTGGGTAATCAGGAGCAGACGATGACGACGCTGCAGGATCAGGGTGAGAACACCGTGCTGAAGGTTGACGGCAAGGCATTGGAGCTGCCGCAGGCTACAGCAGGCGTCGGCTATGTGAAGACCAGCAAGACCGATGGTGAGATGAAGAGCTTCGAAGCCGAGAAGACCAGCAGCGGCACCAGTTGGGGTGCTGTCTATGCACAGTTCTTCCAGCCAGTGACTGAGATTGCCGATGCCGCATCAGGCATCACCGTCACCCGTGAATTGATTCCTCTCTCCCAAACGACCAAACAACCAAACGCCCAAACGTCTAGTTTCAAAGTGGGCGATAAGATCAAGGTTCGTATTACCGTCAAAGCCGACCGCGACTACGACTTCGTACAGGTATTGGATAAGCGTGCTGCCTGTCTGGAGCCTGTCAAGCAGTTGAGCGGCTACCATTGGGGCTACTATTGTGCACCGAAGGACTATACAACGGCGTATTACTTCGACCGCTTGTCGAAAGGTACGCATGTGGTTGAAACCGAATATTTCATCGACCGTGAGGGTGAATACCAGACGGGAACCTGTACGGCACAATGTGCTTATGCTCCTGAATATACGGGTAGGGCACAGGGATTGAAACTGAAAGTAGTGAAATAAGAACCCCACCCCTAACCCCTCCCAAAGGGAGGGGAATAGGGGATTCTTATAGGATTAAAATAGAAAGTTAAAGAATGAATTTGAAGGCATTACGCATTTCGCATTTCGCATTACGCATTACGCATTACGCATTACGCATTATCCTGGCTGCGGCCCCGCTGACGGCATCGGCTCAGCACCTAACGGCCACGCAGCAGGTAATCGACTTGGGAAATATCTTGTATCGCCAGCCTACAACGGTGAATTTCACGTTGCAAAACGACAGCCGTGAACAGGTATATATAGATAAGGTGAAAACCAGTTGCGGCTGTGCCACCGTTGACTATCCGAAGAAGGGTATCAAGAAAGGCGAGAAAGTCACGCTTTCTGCCACTTATGATGCCAAGCAATTGGGGCATTTCGAAAAGATTGTTGGCGTTTATATGCGTGGTGTCAAAGACCCAGTGCTGCTGCGTATGAAGGGTGTTGTGGTCAGCGGAGATACCAATTTCACTGGCGAGTATGTTTGTAATGTTGGCAACTTGAAAACCGACAAGGATTATATTGAGTTCGATGATGTGAATCGGGGTGACAGACCCGTGCAGGAACTGCGCATCTTCAACAGCACATCGGAAACGGTAGAACCTGTGCTGATGCACCTGCCCGACTATCTGACGGCAACGATTACGCCGAAGAAGATTGCACCAGGACGCTCTGGCGTGGCGCGTATTATCCTCGACAGTCAGAAGATGAAAGACTTCGGCCTCGTGCAGACGAGCATCTATCTGGGTTCGTTCCCAGGCGACAAGGTGTCGGAAGAAAAGGAACTACCCGTATCAACGGTGCTGCTGCCTGAATATCAGAATCTGACGAACGAAGAGCGTTTACAGGCTCCTGTGATGCAAATCTATCCGCAGAAACTGAAGCTGGGTGCGTTCAACGGCAAGAAACAGAAGAAGGGCGTGGTGATTATTCGCAATGTGGGCAAGTCAACGCTCGATATCCGTTCGCTACAGCTGTT
>CADBAP010000077.1 GCA_902792685.1 uncultured Prevotellaceae bacterium | reverse complement strand
TTGTTATCTGCCATAAGTCGCCTGATGGCGATGCTATCGGCTCATCATTGGCATGGGCTGAATATCTTCGCCAGCAGGGGAAAGACGTATCGGTCGTTGTGCCTGACGCTTATCCTGACTTCTTGCAATGGTTGCCGAATACGCAGTTGATCATGCGCTACGACAAGAAGGCTGAAGAAGTGAAGACCGTTTTCGAACAGGCAGATTTGGTGTGCTGTATGGATTTCAACGAGTCTTCCAGAGTTGAAGAGTTACAGCCGTTGTTGGATGCTTTTCAGGGAAAACGATTGATGATTGACCACCATTTGAATCCCAATTTGGATGATGCGATGGTTATCTCTCGCTCGCAGTTGTGTTCTACCTGTGAACTGGTGTTCAGTATTTTGTGGCAGTTGGATGCTTACGAGCCGATGACCCACGCAATGGCAGTTTGTCTGTATTGCGGCATGATGACAGATACGGGAGGATTCACCTATAATAGTACCCGTCCGGAGATATTCTACATCATCAGTTTGCTGTTGGACAAGCGTGTCAATAAGGATTTGGTTTACAATCGTGTCTATCATAACTACAGTGCTGATGCTATTCGCTTGCGTGGTTATGTGATCTCCCGAAAGATGCGTGTGTCTAACGAACTGCATGCGGCTTATTTCACCTTGACACGTGATGAGATGAAACGATACCATTTCATCAAAGGTGATGCGGAAGGACTCGTCAACGAACCGTTGCGCATCAAGGGTATGAAGGTGTCGATATCGTTGCGTGAAGATACGGAGAAACCAAATCTGATATTGGTGAGTCTGCGTTCATCATGTGGTTTCCATTGTGCAGAGATGGCGCGCCGTTTCTTCAATGGTGGCGGTCATGAGGATGCAGCAGGAGGAAAACTGTTCTGTAGTATTACAGAGGCCGAACAGATTACCACCCAGGCCATTCTTGCCTTCCGTGAACAATTGCAGTAATGATAATAAATCTAAATTTCTTTTTGCATTTGCTATATTTACATTACCTTTGCACATTATTAAATAAAGAAGGATGAAAAAAATCACTCTATTTCTGCTTGTCGTTGTGGGTATGATGATGATGTCATGCAATCATGATGAAACTTATGCAGATAAGAAGAATAAGGAACGCGATGCCATCAATGAGTTTATTTCGGAAAGAGGCATCAAAGTCATCGATGAGGCAACGTTTCTGGCTAATGACAGTACCACGAATGTTGCGGAGAATGAATATGTGTTGTTCTCAGGTACAGGTGTTTACATGCAGATTGTAGAGAAGGGTATCGGCAAAAAGATAGCCAAAGGAGAATCACGTACGGTGCTTTGTCGTTTTACGGAGTTTAATATCATGAACGATACGATTCAGTTGACGAACAACACGATGTATTGGTCTTCTATCGTTGATAAGATGACGGTTACCAACACCAGCGGTACGTTTACAGGCATCTTTGACACCAACTCCAGCGTAATGGTTCGTGCATACAACACCACAGCTATTCCGTCTGGCTGGATGGTACCTTTCACTTATATCCGGGTTGGTCGTCCTGTGACGGAAGATGACAAGATTGCGCATGTGCGCTTGATCGTTCCTCATTCACAAGGTCAGGCTGATGCCTCCCAGAATGTTTATCCATGTTATTACGACCTGACGTTTCAGGAAGGAAGGTAATAGTTAGTCCAACAAGAATATGACACTTATAAAATCAATTTCCGGCATCCGAGGAACTATCGGAGGTCGTGCGGGTGATACGCTGAACCCGCTGGATATCGTGAAGTTTACGTCAGCTTACGCTACCTTTATCCGTCGTAATGGCGGAAATGGTCAGGATGCTGATTTCAATAACAATCGTCCTACTATCGTGGTGGGTCGCGATGCCCGTATCTCTGGTATCATGGTCGATAATGTTGTTTGTGGTACGCTGATGGGTATGGGCTATGATGTGGTCAATATCGGATTGGCTACTACGCCTACTACCGAGTTGGCTGTCAGTACGTTAGGTGCTGATGGCGGTATCATTATCACAGCCAGCCACAATCCCCGTCAATGGAATGCGTTGAAACTGTTGAACCGTGAAGGCGAGTTCCTGACAGCAGCCGATGGTGCTCAGGTGTTGGCTTTGGCCGACCAAGAGGACTTCGAATATGCTGAAGTCGATGAGTTGGGTCATTACATCAACTGCGATGAGGCTGATCAATGGCATATTGATGATGTGATGGGTTTGGAGTTGGTTGATGCAGAAGCTATTCGTAAGGCAAACTTCAAAGTATGTGTTGACACCATCAACAGTGTGGGAGGTGTTATCCTGCCAAAGTTGTTCGAGCGTTTAGGCGTTGAATATACGATTCTGAATGGAGAGCCGACAGGTGATTTCGTTCATAATCCAGAGCCGTTGGAGAAGAATCTGACAGGTATCATGGACGAGATGAAGTCCGGCAAATATGACCTGGGTATCGTTGTTGACCCCGATGTGGACCGTTTGGCATTTATTTGTGAAGACGGCAAGATGTTTGGTGAGGAATATACACTGGTCTCTGTTGCCGATTATGTACTATCCAACACCCAACACCCAGCACCCAACACCCTATTTACCGTCAGCAACTTGAGTTCTACCCGTGCTCTGCGTGATGTTACGGAGAAGCATGGTGGTAAGTATGCTGCAGCTGCCGTAGGCGAAGTGAATGTCACCACGAAGATGAAGGAAGTTGGTGCTGTCATTGGTGGCGAAGGAAATGGTGGCGTCATCTATCCGGAAAGTCATTATGGCCGCGATGCGTTGGTTGGTATCGCTTTGTTCCTGTCGAATTTGGCGCATAAAGGTAAGAAGGTTAGCGAGCTGCGTGCAGAATATCCTGACTATCAGATTGCAAAAAACCGTATCGACCTCACACCAGAAACAGACGTTGATGCCATCTTGGTGAAGGTAAAGGAGATGTTTGCCGCTGAACCAAACGTACAAGTCAACGATATTGACGGTGTAAAGATTGACTTCCCTGATAAATGGGTACACCTGCGCAAATCAAATACGGAGCCTATCATCCGTGTATATAGCGAGGCTCATACAATGGAAGAAGCCGATGCGTTAGGCAAAAAGCTGATGCAGGTGGTGTACGAGATGTAATTAATCTTCTTCTGATTCGAAGATTTTGAATTCATAGCCTTGTTCTTTCAGCCATTTGATGGATTCTGGAAGGGCAAGGCGTAATTTTTCTATGCTTTTCAAAGAGTCATGGAAAGTGATGATGGAACCGTTGCGTGTGTATGTCTTTACATTATTAATCACATCATCGGCCGTCATCCATTTGGAGTAGTCACGTGTTACCACATCCCACATGACAATCTTAAATGCATGCTTCAACCACCAGTATTCTGATGGACGCATCCATCCGTGAGGCGGACGGAAATACTTGGCGTGTATCAGTTCGTTGGCCTTGTGTGCATTGATGGCGTAGGTAATGGTCCAATGTTTGAAGGCTCCCAGGTGGTTATAGGTGTGGTTGCCCACCTGGTGACCTTCATCGACGATCTGCTTGTAAAGCTCAGGATGCTTTCTCACGTTGTCGCCCACCATAAAGAAGGTAGCCTTGATACCATGCTCGCGCAGGGTATCAAGGATAAATGGTGTGCTTTGTGGGATGGGACCGTCATCGAACGTCAGATATACTGCATGTTCTTTCGGGTTCATTCTCCAGATTGCTTTTGGATAAAGCCATCTGAGCCATCGTGCAGGTTGTTCTATTAACACGCTTTATTTGACGATTTTACAATTATACAATTTTACAATTTCACGATTTCACAATTTCACTGTTTTAGTCCTCTCCAAAGCTTCCGCCTCTCGACTGATAGATTGTAGCCAAGCCTTCGAGTTCACGTTCGTGTGATTCTACCCACTTCGGATTAGCTTCATCTGCCAGTTTCAGGATATTGTTCATGTAAGACATATACATCAGGCAATCTGATTGTGCCAGCATGAAACGGTTGCTGTTTAGAGAGAGGTAGTATCTCAGATACTGGCTGCACTCTTTCCACAAACCATCGAGAATCTGGAAGGCGCGTTTGTCCTTACCCAACGCGATGTAGCAATGGGCCATTTGGAAGCCGCCGCCTTTGACCGTCAGCGGTACATTGTATTCCGGAATCTCCGTTTCCGCCTTCTGCAATACCTTCAGGGCTTTGTCTTCTTTGCCTTCAAGGATGAGTTCCGATGCCAGCATCGTCATCAGGTGACGGTGTGTCCAGCACATACGGGTAACCGTTTCGTCGAGATAGAGTCCTTTCTTCTTCAGACCTCCCCACTTGAAGCGGTTCATCACGTTGTTGTAGGTCTTCTCCGTATCGAAGTTGCGCACACCCTCAGCCTTCGTGGTGAATGGTGAGATACGGTTGACAAGACCCTCCTGGATGAAGTTGTCGCCCAGATTCATGAAGTTCGACTCGCCAACGGTGATGGCTACATAGATAGGACGTACCCAGTTGCTGTTGGCAATGAGTTCCAGCATCATCAGATCAGACTTGTAGAGCACACTCTTTCCTGCCAGCGAGATAACCATTCGGTCGGGGATGGTGTCTGATGCCATCATCATACCGCTCTTCTTCACTGCTTCCTTGTCGATAGTGACATAGAGCGTATCGGTAGGTATGACGCGCATATCATGGTCAGAGTTCAGTACCCAATATTTCATGACATTCTTCAGTTCGAACGGATTCTTCTCGTCGCCAAACATCTTGCGCGCCTCTTCTGGATTGGTGCGACAGTAGTCGAGAACCTCTTTCTTATAGGAAGGAACTACGCTAATGGCATCGTTGGTGCCTGTCACATAATCCAAACGTGGCCAGTCAATTGGCAACGCAGGTGAATCGTAAGCCGGACGGCGCATCTGGTCGATGTACCAGTCGGTGTTCAGATATGAAAGGTTACAAACGCGGGCATCGGTGCGTACCCCTTCCACATCCTGATTGTACCAAAGCGGGAAGGTGTCGTTGTCGCCGTTGGTGAAAATGATCGGGTTGCCTTCCTGCTGCAGACACATCAGGTAGTTCTGTCCGAAGTCGCGACAGGTATATCGGCCGCTACGATCGTGATCGTCCCACGTCTGTGAAGCCATCTGAATCGGTACGAGAATGGTGAGAAGAGCCACCACGATGGCCAATCCCATCTCTCTTTTCGCCTTATTGTTGTTAATGGGCATCGTTTCTTCGGTTTGCTTCGCATCCGCTTTTGGCTGTTTGATAAGCTTTTTCCTCAGGATATCCCAAAGCGCAGCAGCGCCCATTCCGCACCAGATGGCGAAGGCATAGAACGAGCCGGCGTATGCATAGTCGCGTTCACGAGGCTGTGCAGGTGTCTGGTTCAGATAGAGGACGATAGCCAGACCTGTCATGAAGAACAGGAAGAAGACCACCCAGAACTGTTGGATGCCTCGTTTGCCTCGCCAGGCCTGCCAGAACAATCCAATGAGTCCCAGCAGCAACGGCAGACAGTAGAATACGTTGTGTCCCTTGTTGGCTTTCAGGTCGTCTGGCAGCAGGTCTTGGTCGCCCAACATGGCGTTGTCGATAAACGGGATACCTGTTATCCAGTTGCCGTGCTCAGGCTCTCCGTTGCCTTGAATGTCGTTCTGTCGGCCTGCAAAGTTCCACATGAAGTATCGCCAATACATGAAGTTGCATTGATACGACATGAAGAAACGCAGGTTCTCGCCTGTGGTGGGCAAAACGCCGCCATCGGCTGTTTCGCGCTTTTCTACGCCTCCCATCCACGATTCGTAGTTATCGGTGTGCGCCATATCATACATACGTGGGAAGAACATCTTCTGCACGTATTCATAGTCGCGCTTGTTGCCAGCGATGAAGTAGGAGTCCGGCTCATCAGGACTTGCCTTTTCCTTCTTCTCATAAACTGGTGCGCCGATAATCATCTCTGGACGGGTGCCTGTAGCGTCAGGTTTCACATCAGAAGTATAGGCCTCGCCGTAGAACAGTGGACGGTTGCCGTACTGGTCGCGGCTCAGATAGCTTCCCAGCGTGAAGATATCCTCTGGCGAGTTCTGATCCATCGGCGGATTGGCAGCCGAACGAATCATAATCACCGCATAGGTAGAATAACCGATCATCATCATCAGCATGCATAGCAACGACGTGTTTTTCACACGGGCTGTGATGAGTGGAGCACCACCTTTCTTTATAAATACGATGAGGCCTAAGATGGCCAATACAACGATACCGATGAAGAAAGCGCTCCATCCGTAGCCGTAGAAAGGGATACCCAGCAAGGCGACAGATGCCAGGAACGCAATGTTCTGCTTTATCAGGCTCTTGTCCTTGTAGGTTTCGTAGATTGCCCAGATGACAACGCTTACCAACAGCAGGATATAGACGATCAATCCTGTGTTGAACGGCATGTGCATATCGTTGACGAACCACAGCTCAAACCATCCGCCTACGGTGATAATGCCTGGAACGACGCCATACAATACGGCAGCCACGATGACAAATGACAGGAACAGCGCCATCAGCGACCCTTTCAGGTTGGCGTTGGGGAACCGCTTGTAGTAATATACCAGCACGATGGCGGGAATACAGAGCAGGTTCAGCAGGTGAACACCGATGCTCAAGCCCGTCATGTAGGAGATGAGCACCAGCCAACGGTCGCTGTGCGGCTCGTCGGCATGGTCTTCCCATTTCAGAATCAGCCAGAACACCACAGCCGTGAATGCCGACGAGTAGGCATATACCTCACCTTCGACAGCTGAGAACCAGAATGTATCGCTGAATGTATAGATCAATGCGCCTACCATACCTGATGCCTCGATGGCAATCAGTTTGCCTGTACTGATGCTGTCGCCGTCGCGAACGAGGAGCCGTCGCACAAGGTGGGTAATCGTCCAGAACAGGAACAGGATACACGTCGCACTCAGGATGGCACTCATCATGTTCACCATCAGTGCCACTTGCGATGCATCGCTGGCAAACTGTGAGAACAGGTTGGCTGTCAGCATGAAGAACGGTGCCCCCGGTGGGTGACCGACCTCCAGTTTATAGCCTGTAGTGATAAACTCTGGGCAGTCCCAGAAACTTGCTGTTGGTTCAACGGTGGAACAATAAACGAAGGCGGCAATAGCGAAAGCCAGCCATCCGAATGCATTGTCCACAAGTCTAAATTTCTTCATTTTATATTTTTATTTTTGTCATTCAGGCAAATTTGGGGACAAAGTTACGATTTAGTGAGCGGAAAACCAAATAAAACTTGTTTAAATTTGTTTTCCCGAACGTGAGTAACTTCGACCGAAGGTCAAAGTTAGTGAAAACCGAGTGAAATGCAAAAGAAAAGCTTGTTTTTCTTTTCATTTCCGAGGTGCATCCTAACTTCGAGCTTTGAAAAAGCTCAAAGGTAGTATAAATCGAAGACAATACAAAGAAAAAACTTTTTTTTCTTTTATTGTTGAGATGCAATCTAACTTCGCGACATAGTCGCAAAGGTAGTGAAAGTTGAAAAATACTTAATGTTACAATGTCTTTATAAAGTCATCAATGCTAATGACATCAACTTTGGGGAAAGATATTGTCTTCAGAATATCAAAATGGTGATCTTGACTGTTTATATGGTGTACGCATGTGTTCGTTTTTCCAATCCTCAATCACGGAATCGTTGATAGTGCCTTCTTCCCATAGTTTATCTATGGCATCCTCGGCTTTGTCTGCAAAATACTGAGCCAGAAGCTGTTTAATGTCTGCCATTTCTTTTTCAGATTTTACACGTGAAATGATTTCCAATATTTGCATCTGATAAGATGTAAATACTGGTCTGGCAGTTCCTCCGTACGTTCTATATGGAATATCGTATCTTTTTTCCATAGTTGCTATATTTATGCTGCAAATTTAGAAACATTCCATGAAACTTCCAAATCTTTTCTGGTATTTTCAGGTTTTTGATCACGAGGTCGGTTCTGGTGATCAAAGTTAGTGAGATTTGTCGTAAGACCCTCTGACCGAAGGGAAGAAAAGTTGAGATGCCGCCTAACTTCGACAAAGTCAAAGTTAGCGAAAAGTGAGCCCCCCTCCTTGGGAGGGGGGTAGATCCTATTTATTTATAAACTTAATCCGCCTTCGGTTCCCATTCGCCCTTACCGCAAAGTGGAGCCAGTAGTTACCTGTTCGGCTGTTGTGCTCGAAGATGAGTTCGTCGAAAGCCTCTCCGCTCTCATCGCTGATGTCCAGCAGGATGGTGGCATAGCGAACAAGCTGTTCATTGCCCAATACTCGGATGGATATAGATGGGGTCGTTACCCTCTCCATACCGTTTGTTCCACTCGTCTCGAAGCATCTCAAGCCATTTGGCCAATCGCTTCAAATTCGTTATCACTTCTTGCGACGGGAAGTTGTGATCCGCCGTCTGTACTGATGTCGTACACATCTCGCTGAGCGAGAAATGTTCCGTCAATTTGATTGATTTGTCAATATATTTGTTCATAATACTTAACTTTTTTCGACCCCCTCCTAACCTCCCCAAGGGGGAGGAATCCAATCTCCCCTCCATTTGGGAGGGGCTGGGGGGTGGGGTCTTTTAATTTACTAAATGCTACTGTGCTACTGTGCTACTGTGCTACTGCGTCAAGTCATCATGATATTGACTTTCTTGTAGATAATCTTGGTGGTTCCCTTTTCTTTAATGCTCTTAGCTTTTTCCACCAATTTATCTTTTATCAATCGCGCAACTCTGGTGCGAGCACTCGTATTATTACTCAGCCCGAAGCATCTCATGACATCGTTAGATGTAAACTCTTCCGGAAGGCTGTTGAAGGCTTCGATGGTCTTTGCCCTTCGCTGCGTGTTGGCAGCGATGTCGCGTTGCTGGTCATCGAAATATTTCTCGGCCAAAACACCGAAGAAATGCTTCTGACAAGCATACTGTATGTTGACCAATAGTTCCGCCAACTGCCAGTCGGTATCGTCGGTTTCGAACTCGCCGCAGTAGTAGTTTCCTTCCTCGTGAATACTGTCCCAATGGCGCATCACGATAAACGGTGCCGAGAAGTTCAATCCGTGATAGGCACAGCGTTTCAGCAGCATCTCATCCGCTTTCGACTCATTCTCCTTGGCATCCATCATACGGCGTGCCGTCCAGTCGTAGAGTTCATCGACAATCTTCTGCAACGGCAGCTCACCCTTCATGCGGTCGAGCTTATACGCCCAATCCTTCAGCCGTTCGTCGCTGCTGAAGTCGATGGTGCTTTCACGCTCCATCATCTCGAAGTTGGTCGGTGGCAGAGGTATGCACGTCAGTCGTGTGGCCAGACCCGTACCGAAGTTGGTGGTGTTCACCTTATTCTTCAGGGCGATGGGTGTACCTGTATAAACATAGTTCCAGAACACGAAGAAATTCTGCACCACGGAATCCGTATTCGCATACGCCTGACCGTCTTCCTCGTTGTGGAAGGCTTTCAGCTCCATCGACTGCTTGTCAATCCACGAGCCGCCCTTCTGCAATGTCATCGTATTGTCAAGCTCCGTGTCGAATGTCAGCATGTGCAGCTGCATCTCCTTGCCGTCAACCGTATCCTTGGTGTTCACCATATCCTGTATGAACTGACCGTTCGAGGTACGCGACGGATGCACCCTCACGTGCACCTTCGGCCTTGTGGGTTTCTCCTTGTTGGCACCCTTCGACTTCATCTGCTCCTTATAGGCGTTGATGGCTTCAATACCAGGTATGTCGGCCTTGATGATCGGCTCTGCCAGCACATCATACAGCCTTGTGGCAAACGACTTGCCGCTGGCGGGGTCGCCGATGATGAGCGTTGAACAGTTCAAACGGCGCAGCATCTCCGGACGATGGTAGAAGCGGTAGGTGCAGCGTGTCATCAGCGTCATCAGGAAGCTGCCGCCCACGAATACCGCAGCAGGATACTGGTTGCGCTTCAGTCCCTTGCAGATGTCACGCAGCAACGGGAACTCGTCAAACAATTTCTCGATTTCCTCGCCCCATCGCCACAGCCAGCGGCCGATATTCTCTTGAGCCTCTGAACCCCCTAAGTTAGGGGGCAGGGGGTCTGAACAATCTGCAGCTGTACACAAAGGGGACTGTCCCTTTTGTGTACTATTTAACATTTCCTGATAGGTTTTGCCAGTTGCCTTGGCGATGGCAGCCTGCATCGCCTTCGAGGGCGACTGCGTGAGGTATTTCTTCTCGTTGGCAGCCATGCGTTCTGCGGCTGAGCTGACCGTACCAGCCACGTTCTCATTACGTTCTGCAATAATCTCCTGCACCCACGGCTGGGCCTCCACGATCTGCTGTACCAGCGCCTTGTCACCGTCGAGCATCACGAGCAAGTCT
>CADBAP010000076.1 GCA_902792685.1 uncultured Prevotellaceae bacterium | reverse complement strand
TGTTCAGCTCCAACTTGTGCGTGACAACACCCCATTCGCGACGTTCCTGCTGGTCGCCTCGCTCTACACTGTAATAATAGTCAATGCTTTTCTTGGTCTTCGGAATACGGTTTAACACATATTCCCAGTGCAAACCATCACTGGTCTGCATCCTGTACGATGAAACAGAAAGCACTCCCTGTTTCTGTCCCTCAACGATATTCAGGACCAATTCCTGTCCGAAAATCGTCTGGTATTCAATACAAAACTTCAGTTTCATAGATGGATAAGTTAGTTGTTATGTTATTTATGATTTGTCATTTTGAGTCTGCGTCCTCGTCTTGATAAGGCTTACACAAAGTGCACCAGCTACCAGCAGGGCACCTGCCACAAACATCATGTTGAACTGATGACTGCCTACCAGTGAGAGGATGACGCCGCCCAACAAGGCTGCCGCAATCTGGGGAAGGCAAATGGTGCAGTTGAACAGGCCCAGATAAGCACCCATGTGTCCGTAGCCCTGGAGGGCATTGGTGACAAGGGCGAAAGGCATAGCCAGCATCGCTGCCCAAGCACAACCGATGAGGAGGAAGGGAACAAAGAGCAGATACTGGTCATGAACGATAGGTACCATCGCGAAGCCAATACCTCCCAGAATCAGACTGAAGGCGTATGCCATCTTCACGTTACGGAACTGGGGAAGCACAGCTGCCCATAGCACGGCACCCAGTGTCTGTACGGCAAATACGATACCTGTCCAGTTACCGGCATCCTGATAACCTGCAGAGGCTACGTCGGTTGTACCCCATATGGTATGAGAAATCGTACCTGTGGTGTAGTTCCACATATACAAGAAGGCAGCCCAGCAGAAGAACTGTACCAGACCAACCTGCCAGAAGGCAGCTGGGGCGTTCTTCAACAGGGTAATCCAGTTGGCACTCTCCTCTTTCTTTTCTTCAGGCGCATTGTACTCGGCATACTCCTGAGGATTCCATTCCTTGACCTTCAGCGTGGTGTAAAGGACGCAAAGGATCAGGATGATGGCACCGATATAGAAGGAATAGATCACGGAGTCGGGCACAACACCGGCGTCTGCCGTATTGGCAATACCAATTGCTGTAAAGATGAAGGGGAAAGCAAAACCAATCAGACCGCCTGCATTGCAGAGGAACGACTGGATGGAGTATGCCTTTGTCTTCTGCTTCTCGTTAACCATATCACCCACCAGCATCTTAAACGGCTGCATCGCCATATTAATAGAGGTGTCGAGGAACATCAGGGCACAGGCTCCAAACCATAGGGCGACTCCCACAGAGAGACCAAGAGAACCCGCATTGGGCAAAAGCAACATCACCAGCACAGCCATTGCAGCACCGATAAACAAATAAGGAATGCGGCGCCCGAAGCGCGTCCATGTCTTGTCGCTCAGCGTTCCCACGATGGGTTGTACGAGCATACCCATGAGTGGCGGGAGCACCCAGAAGAAACTCAGTGAATGGGGGTCTGCACCGAGCGTAGCAAAGATACGTGAAATGTTAGCACTCTGCAGCGAATAGGCAATCTGCACTCCAAAGAATCCAAAACTCAGATTCCATAATTTCCAGAAACTTAAATCAGGTTTTTGTTTCATATCTTTAGGTTTTTAATAATTCATAATTCATAATTCATAATTCATAATTAATATGGTTCTGATGTTCTTACTATTGATGTCAATATTTTAATTAATTCTACACAGTCATTTAATAAACTTTCCGACTCAGACTCAGATATATATCCAGTATCTCGTAGTAATTCTATCCAATATTCCGATTCGCTGGCTTCCTTTAATGAAATATTCATTTTTGCCCTAAAATCCGAACGAGATTGTCCTCTTATCGCTTCCTTTATATTTGCTCCTATACTTGTCCCACTCCGGAATAGTTGATTCGATATTCCGTATTCTTTTTTATTTTGCTGTAAATAACGATTTAATTTCACACATCTTACAGCGAAATTATAGCTTTTCTCTACTATTATATTTTTATCAGCCATATTCGTCATCTTTAATTATGCATTATGAATTATGCATTATGCATTATGAATCACCTCGTGGTGCCTCGAACAATCAGGCGGGTGCGGACAACCCGTTTCTCAATCTTATCTATGGGGATGAGGCCTTCCACCTGACTGATGAGAATGTCGGCAGCCTCGCGACCTACTTTGTCGCCCCGTTGCTCCACTGTTGTGAGCATGGGATCACAGGAGGTGGCCTGGTGACCGTTGGTGAAGCCGCAGACGGATATGTCTTCCGGAACTCGGTAGCCCATGTGCTTTGCCGTGTAGATGATGCCGATAGCCGTGTCATCGTTTACCGCAAAGAACGCATCGGGAATCTCCTCCTGCTGCAACAGCTCCGGCGTGACGGTTTCCGCATCCACACGGTTGTCGCACTCACGGAAGAAACGCTCCTCTGGCTTCAGTCCAGCCTTCAGCAACGCATCCCGATAACCATTATATCTGTTCTTGGAAATCTCCAGTTTCATCGATGCCCCGTAGAAGGCTACACGGCGACAACCAGTGGCTATCAGATAGTTGACAGCATTGTATGCACCCATATAGTCGTCAACAACCACGCGACTGGCATCCACACCCGTACAGATACGGTCATAGAACACCAAGGGTACACCCTGGTTGATGAGATTCTGGAAATGGTCATACTGCCGGGTGTCTTTTGCCTGCGATACGATAATGCCACACACCTTATTTTCAAAGAACGACTGGCAGATGTCGACCTCTTTGTCGTATTTCTCATCACTTTGTGCCACCATCACCCGATAGCCGCGTTTGTATGCCTCCTCTTCGATTCCCGAAAGAACACTGGAAAAGAAATAATGTGCAAACTCCGGAATGATGACGCCGATAATTTTCAACGGTTGCACACGGCTTTTGCGCAACGAACCTGCAATGAAGTTCGGATAGAAGTTGTGCTCCTGCGCGTACTTTTTTATCATATCACGCCTTTCCGCACTGATGCGGGAACTGTCACTCAAGGCTCTTGAGACAGTAGAGACAGATACACCCAGTTCGCGAGCGATATCTTTCATGGTTAAAGGCGCAGTTTCTTTCATAGGTTTTTAGTTTATCTTCTGCAAAGATAATGTAAAAGAACATAGGTTTTACCAAAGCAAAGGATTTTACATTGAACAAATTGCGCAAACGTTTGCGCAAGATATATTTATTTTTTTACACAAAAGTGTGTCGTTAATATTTGTAAAACTATAATTTTGCATCAGTTTCGGATAGTGTCCGAATGGGAAAGAACCTAAATTTATAATTAACAATTTAATAACTAACTAACAAGCAGAATGATGAAGCAGGTAAAATTCAAGTTTCCTGTCAGGATGCTAGCCATTATCTGTGGCTTGCTCCTATCAGTGAGTGCCTTTGCACAGCAGATTACCGTGCAAGGCAATGTGAAGGATGCTACCGGCGAACCAATCATTGGTGCCACAGTTCGCGTAGCCGGAGAAACAGGTGGTGTCGTGACGGATCTCGACGGTAATTTCAGCATCAGTGCCAAACAGGGCGCTACCTTGCAGATTTCCTATTTAGGTTATCAGACCAAGGAAGTTGCTGCGCAACCTAACCTTGACGTCACTCTTGAAGAGGATGCTGCAGAAAACCTCAAGGAGGTTGTGGTCATCGGTTACGGTGTCGCTCGTAAAACAGACTTAACGGGTTCTGTTACGGCGCTTAAGCCAGATGAGAAGAACCACGGTTTGCAGGTCAGCGCACAGGACATGATCCAAGGTAAGATTGCCGGTGTGAATGTCAACACCGCATCAGGTGCTCCTGGTGAAGGTGCTCAGATTCGTATCCGTGGTGGTGCATCACTGAATGCCAGCAACGACCCGTTGATCGTGATCGATGGTATGGCGATGGACGCTAACGCTACGAAGGGTATGAACAACCCACTTTCGTTGGTAAACCCGAACGATATCGAATCGTTCACTGTGTTGAAGGACGCCTCAGCTACCGCTATTTATGGTAGCCGTGGTTCTAACGGTGTCATCGTAATCACTACCAAGAGAGGACGTCGCAATCAGGCTCCGAAGGTATCTTATAACGGTACATTCTCTATCAGTAGCATTGCAAAGAAGCTTGACGTGCTGAGCGCAAGTGAGTATGTAAATTACATGAGAAACAAGTATGGTGAAGGCTCTGACCAGTTCAACGGACTGGGTTGGAAGGAATTCAATGATGACGGTACACCTAACTATGCTGCCGGAACTTACAACACAGACTGGCAGGATGAGATCTACCGCAACAGTTTCAGCCACGACCAGAACGTTACTGTAACAGGTGGTGTGGGCAATACCAGTTGGGCGATGCCTTATCGTGCCAGCATAGGTTACACCAACCAGCAGGGTATCCTGAAGGGTTCAAGCTACAGCCGTTTTACTGCAGGTATTACCCTTAACCCATCGTTGTTGGATGATCACCTGAACATGAACATCAACGCCAAGTACACTTACTCCAAGACGACTCCTGGCGGAGGTGGTGCTATCGATGCAGCAACGAGAATGGATCCTACGCGTCCTGTCAGGAGCGACGATCCGATCTACGACAACTGGGGTGGCTACTGGCAGTGGGCAGAAGCAACGACTGGATTCGATCCTACATTCCCATATGTCAAGAACGGCGACGCTCCCAGCAACCCAGTGGAGCAGATTGACCACTACACGTTCTACAAGAAGGCAAACGTCTTCCTTGGTAATTTCGAGGTTGATTACAAGATTCATGGATTCGAAGACCTTCGTCTGCACATGAATTTCAACGGACAGTTTGCTAATGGTGGTGAATACACCAACAACAACCGTTTCAGCACCTATGGCTTCTACTATGGTGGTACTGGTGAGAACAAGGAGAAGAAATACAACTTGACTTACACAGCTTATGCGCAGTATTTCAAGGACTTCAACGAGAAGCATCACCTCGACGTGATGGCAGGTTACGAGTATAGCCACATGAAGTACTGGGGCGACAGCTGGTACAAGGAATACTATCCCGACACTTATGAGGGCGTTGACGAAGACGGTAATCCTCTGGCAGGAACGCTGCACAATCCCACCAATCCTTCATACTGGAGAGGGCAGACATTCCTCCTCAGCTGGATTGGACGTGCTAACTATACGTTGTTGGACCGCTACCTCTTCACCTTTACATTCCGTGCCGACGGTTCCAGCCGCTTTGCCAAAGGTCATAAATGGGGTTACTTCCCTGCAGCAGCTTTCGCATGGCGTCTGTCTGATGAGCCGTTCATGAAGAACATCGATATCATCAGTGATGCCAAGATCCGCTTGAGTTGGGGTAAGACCGGTCAGCAGGATACAGGTATGGAATACTACACACCAGTGTATAGTGTTACCCAAAACAATCACTACACCTATCCCGTTGGTCCGAATACAACAGGTTATCTCTACCGTCCGCTCGTTTATAACAACGAACTGACTTGGGAGACCACAACGACCTGGAACTTCGGTATCGACTATGGTATGTTCAATCAGCGTTTGACGTTTACGTTGGATGCTTACCATCGTAAGACTACCGACCTGCTCTGTACACCGACCATTCCTGGCGGTATGAACTTCGACAACAGGGAAATGCTGAATGCCGGTTCACTGAAGAACACCGGTGTTGAACTTGCAATCACAGGCAGACCTATCCGTACGACAGACTGGACGACGGAGGTTGGATTCAACGTAGCATATAATAAGAATAAGATTACCGAACTGTACGGTGGTCGTGAAATGATCGATGCCGGTTTGACAGCTGGTACGGATTCACGTCTGACTTACCACAAGGTTGGCGAGGCTGCCAACTCGTTCTGGGTATACCAGCAGGTTTACGATGAAAACGGACGTCCTATCCAGGGTGTTTACGTAGATCGTAATGCTGATGGTGTCATCAACGATAACGACCGTTATATCTACAAGAACATTGCTGCTCCTTGGACAGGTGGTTTCTACCTCAAGTTAAATTACAAGAACTGGGATTTGGGTACCAACTTCCGTTTCAGTCTTGGCAACTACGTTTACAACGACATCGTTCAGGGAAAGATGAACTCTTCCGTGATGTACAATCCTAAGGGATTCTATGAGAACAGTACCCAGGAGATTGTTGACTTGCAGTGGTCATCATACAACTATCCTCTGAGTGACTACTTCGTACAGAATGCTTCGTTCCTGAAGTGCGACAACATCACACTGGGTTACAACTTTGAAAATCTATTCAAGATGGGTAACTACAAAGGAATCTCTGGTCGTATTTACGCTTCTTGCACCAATGTGTTCACTGTTACCAAGTACAAAGGACTTGATCCTGAGCAGGTTTCTGGTAAAGAAACCAACGTCTATCCACGTAGCCGTACCTTCCTGCTGGGACTTAACCTGAACTTTTAAACAACAATCTAACAAAGTACAGCATTATGAAAATCAAAAAGATAAAAGCAATGATTCCGGTAGCAGCCTTGCTGCTTGCTGCCAGCATCACCTCCTGTATGTCTGACCTTGACAAGGGTAACATCAACCCGAATGTGGAGTCTGTAGCAGACATGGACGGACTCTATGCTAAGTGCTATGCCGGTCTGATTATGGAGGGTAACGACGGTGGTGCAGACTTCAGCATTGACGATGCTGGTAAGTCAACCTTGCTGCGAAACGTATTCAATCTCAACTGTCTGTCCACCGATGAGGCTACTTGTTGGTGGAGTGACGGTGGTATTGTGAACCTTTGCTACAATCAGCAGATGCCTGGTGACTTGTGTATTAAGTTCCCATACTATCGACTGATATCCAACATCGGTTTCTGCAACCACTACATTGAACTGTTCTCCGATGCGGATCCCGTGATGCTCGCAGAGGTTCGCTTCCTTCGTGCGTACAATTATTATTTAATGCTCGATTTCTATGGCGACCCGGCGTTCATGACGACCATTTCGCCTGATCCTCCGAAGCAGGCTCATGCCTACAACTCCAAGTACGTAGAGGGCAACAACTATTCACGTGCTGAATTGTTGGCACTGGGTCGCGAGTTCCTGTTCAATTGGGTGAAGAGCGAGATCGAAGAGGCAGAGCCGAATCTGCTTGCTCCCCGTGCGAAGACAGATACCGACCCCGATTATGGACGAATTGACAAGGCCGCTGCTTGGCTGCTGCTGAGCCGTCTGTACCTGAATGCCGGTACTTATCTGAACAACGACGGTCAGAACAACCCATACTGGAGTGACGCGTTGATGTATGCAGAGAAGGTCATCAATAATTCTGGTTATGCGTTGTTCGATGACAGCAAGATTCAGCAAGTTGCCAAAGATAACGGCTACAGACCTTACGACTTGTTGTTCATGGGTGACAACGGATCCAACGGTGCCAGCTGCGAGGCTATTCTGCCTCTGAAACAGGACGGTTCCATCACTCAGGGATGGGGTGGTTCATTGTTCTTCGTTCTCGCTATGAAGAACAAAGACATGAAAACCGTTACCGGAGATGATTACAATACTACTGATGGTGGTTGGTCAGGTATGCGTGCCCGTCCGCAGCTGTTAGAGAAGTTCACCTCTAACCCCGCTAGTTTTGTAGGAAAGACAGCGAAGGAAATTCGTGAACTGAACATCGACGACCGTGCTTTGTTCTGGGGTGTTGGACACACGCTCGAACTGGGTGCTAACACAGACTTCGATCATGGTATTCCTACTGTCAAGTGGAACGACAACTATTCAAATGGCGGAACACCTCACGACACTTATTATGTAGATATAGACTTCTTCCTCTTCCGTATAGCTGAGGCTTACCTCAATGCTGCTGAGGCAGAGATGCATATCAATGGTGTCACCAGCGAAAAGGCGAAGAAATACATCGATGCTATCCGCAACCGAGCTCATGCCGCAACGAAGACTTCTTATACGCTCACCGATGTGCTGGACGAGCGTGCTCGTGAGTTCTATTTCGAGGGTTATCGCCGTGTTGACCTTATCCGCTTCAACAAGTATGGTGGTCAGGACAACTACAACTGGGACTACAAGAATGGTGTTGAGGACGG
>CADBAP010000075.1 GCA_902792685.1 uncultured Prevotellaceae bacterium | reverse complement strand
ACAGGATTACCATCCTTCTGATGACGACGATCTATCTTCATATGGTGACGACGGTCTACCTGTTTTTCTACTCGAATCTGTTGGTTACGGTCGTTACGGTTTTCAGCCTGTACTTGCGTCATTGTGACGAGTGCTACTGCGAGCAATACAATCTTTTTCATGTTTTTTCCTTTCTTTTTTTTGTTTATAAATAAAGATTATGTTTTGGACATTTGCTATTTCTTTGATGAATTGTTATATAGTTAGTTTAATTGTTTCCAAGGCAAAAGTACGCTGATTCCAACGAATCAGGAAATTATTTCAGCGAATCACCCGAAAAATTCAACGAAAAAAATATTCTCCATTTTTTCATACAAAATTTCCTCACTTCCTCACTTATAACGATGGAATGCCTGTATTTATCGGCATTTCAGAGAGTGAGGAAATAGTGAGGAAGTGAGGAAATATTTCATATTCAGGATAATTTTAACTAAAAACTTTGGGATTTTAGCAAAAAACATGTCTCTATAAACCGTTGTTCGAAAACACAATTTATCAATTCCCAAAATTTTCCGAAGGCTTGGGAAACTTTTTCCGGAGGCTCCGGAAAGTCTTTCCGAGACCTCCGGAACAACCTTACGGAGTAACGGGGAAAACCTTCCGAAATTATGGGGACTTGAACTTATATGGTTTTGGTTGCTCTCACTAAAATTGGCGAGAAACTCAAATTTTTATGTTAAAAAAGCAAGAAACTGAAAATATTTCCTCACTTCCTCACTATTTCCTCACTCACTTAACAACCATATTATCAATCCGTTAGACACAAAAAGTGAGGAAGTGACATTATTTTGAGAAATAAAAAAAAGAGCGACCCCGCTATTGCGGAGCCGCTCTTGACTTTCTATACCCCCTCCCTTGGGAAAGGCTACGGGTAGGCAACCAAAGGTCGGGAATGGCGTTGAGGTGGGGTCTTTTACTCTGCGTTCCAATAGTGAGTTTCCTCGAACGGATCGTAGGTACCCATCGCACCACCGTTGTTGTAGTCTTCCCATCCTGCTGTTTGGAGAAGTCCCTTGTTATGACTCATTACGCCTGACTTTATACCCAAGAAGTAATACTTCGGCAGGAAGTTGATGTACTGCGGAGTCTTATCAGAGTTGCGACCATCACCAGGACGCTGCATCCAAACCAAATTCTCCTCATACCATGCCTTCAAAGCCTGAAGATCATCTTGCAGAGTGGAACTCATTAAGTTAACACCTTCTGGACGCACCCCGCCACCTGCAAGCAGCACATCTTTGTCGTATGCAGCATCAGCTGCTTTGCCATACTTGTCTGCTGTACGATAGATGAATCTTTCACGGCGCTGACCATTCATAGGCTTGAATCCCAACCATGTACAAGTATTGCCACCCCAACCGGTCAGTGTCCAAGATTCTGGAGCGCCGTTTACCTTCACAGCACCACCGTCATAAAGCATCCAACGGCGCATGTCGTCAAAGCGCTTGCCCTCGTAAGCGAACTCAATCTGACGCTCATAGAGAATTGCACTCATGCAGGCTGCTTGGTTTCCGTTCAAACTTGTCTGCAAACCATAGTTGTTGGCTGCCGTATATCCTGCACGAGCACGAATACGATTCAGCTGTTGTACAGCGTATGCCATATCACCAGCACCGCAAGCTACTTCTGCTAAGTTGAGCAGAACCTCCGCATAGCGCAGCTCCATCAGCGGAGCACATGAGATAAATGGAACAGCTTCTGCACCATTTTTTGCACCTTGACCATCTGGTCTGTACTCATATACGGGAGCATTCACATCGTAATCATCTGTCTTCTTACGAACAAACATACCGCTCACACTACCCAGGTTGTCTGCACCGCGATAAGAATTATTGTTCTCGTCCAGGAAACTTCCTTCACCATAGAACCATACATAGTTCCACAGTACATAATCCTTACCACCGTTATAGGATGGGTTCTGTGGGTTCATCTCAGTTGCATCACCATTTCCACCTGCGGAGTAAGCCCAACGTACCCCTGGGAATGCAAAAGTGCGATAGAAACGAGGATCTCTGTTCAGGAAAGGATAGCGCTCATCATAGTCAAACGAAGACTTATCAAGATGTGTGTATGTCTGTGCCGTTGTCGGACGTTTACCATCAGCCATTGGGAAGAGGTCAATAAGAGCTTTTGACGGAGTCTTACCAGAGCCGCCCGCATTGGAAGGACGGATATATCTCTCCCAACGGTTGTTCTTCACCTTATCTGCATATCCAGAGAAGTCAACCAAAGTATTGTAAAGCGTACCAAATACCATTTCAGGGTTCTTGCTTGTTGTTGCAAACATACTGGCAAAAGTTGAACCATTGGTTCCTGGGTTACCTTCACCATATAGTCCATAACCACATGCGTCAATGGTAGCAAGATCATTTTTCATAATCTGATAGGCCTCTTGATAACGAGAAACATCGCCTGTACGATTAAATAGCGGGCTACACCACAATGTCAGAACACGGCCTTTCAGCGCTAAAGCTGCTCCACTTGTTATTCTACCATAGTCGCCACTGCTTTCCCAACCACCATTTGCGGTAAAAGGTTTCAGTAATTCAGCTGAACGATCAAGGTCGGCAACAATAAATTTAATACATTCTTCTGCTGACGAACGTGGTACGAATGCTTCAGCACTTGCATCTAAGACCTTGTCAACGATGGGTACACCACCATACCATTTTACAAATTTGTAATAAGTCCATGCACGGAAGAAATAAGCCTGTCCCAACAGTTTATTCTTATTTTCCTCTGAGAGCGAACCCTTTGTAATACCTTCTATGGCATTATTGATGTTACGGATGGTTCCCCACGGGTTTTCCTGTACATTTTTTGCATTATTCTCATAATAGTCAGGAACCTCTGTACCACTTAACGATGACAATTCAATAGTAGGATTTACAAACTGGCTAAAGCCTGCATATTCCTCTGTTGATTTTCCTGCGTCATCGTCATCTCCTACAGAAGGATATCTCCAGTTCATTGCGGTTACTTCAGGTAAGCACCAACCATATAGGTCGTTGATACGTCCGAGCGCACCTTCATAATAGTTATAGATCTCCTCACCTGTAGCATCATAGTTTTTCTTTTCCTCCAGGAAGTCATCGCTACAAGCAGAGAACCCAAGCGCTACCATGAGCGCAAGACTTAAATATTTTATACTTTTCATTGTTATTTCTCTTTAAAAGTTAGAAAGTGAGATTAACACCAATAGTCCACTTGCGCAGGTTTGGATATTTTCCATATGTTCCAGACAGTGGGTTAAAGAAATCGTCTGGGTTGGGGTTATAGAAGTTAATCAGGTTCTGACCTGTGATGTTGATACGTGCACCCTGAATACCAATAACCTTAACCCAGTCTTTCGGGATACTATAAGCCAGCGTCAGACGATTGAGTGAAACACGCGCCGCACTGACACGCCAGAATGAAGAAGCACTATTGTTGACGCTAAATCCTGGATTAGGAAGATAACCATCGCGATTTGCTTTCTGCAAGAGTCGTCCCTGTCCATCGTATATATCGTCATATACGAAGATATTGTCTGGGTTCCAGAACGATGGCATATTGGTAAAGTCGTTGGTATATTTCAACGCTGCGCCATCGACCGTATCGTATGCACCCCAGTGTGCAGAGAACTGCAACTGCATGGACAACCCCTTCCATTCTGCACCAGCATTTAAGGTGAAACCATAAATGTTAGTAGAACGGTGACTCAACTGTACCTGATCGTCATCTGTAATGTTATAATCCTTGTCAGCATACTTTCCTGTAGCCTGATCATATGTACCACGAATGTCCTTGTAGATCAACATACCCGGACGAACCTGGTCTTTAGTCATACCCATATACTTACCATATTCGCCTGTTGCAGGATTCTTCAAATACTCTTCGAAGTATTGGTCGATATCGTGGAATGTACGGAACATACCCAAGCACTGGAATCCCCAAATACCCATATCAGTACGATGTCCGGGAGTTACAGCCTTATACAAGTCTGTTGTTGCCCACTCCTGAGCAAGCACCTTGTTGTCACTGTATCCAGTATTGATACCAACATTGTATTTGAAATCCTTACCAATTCTGTCACGCCATGTCAAACCGATTTCATATCCCCAGTTATCCATCTTACCGTAGTTGAAAGGAGCACTCTGTGTTCCTGCAACTGAAGGAATACTTTCCGAATAGCTCAACAGAATGTCGCGGTTCCACTCACGGTATGCATCGAACGTAACGCTCAAGCGCTGCTTCAAGAAACGTGCATCGATACCGAAGTTGAACTTGTAGGATTTACTCCAATGAACATCTGGATTATAAGCTGCCGTGCGGCTGTTCATAGTGATACGTCCTCCTGCTTCATTTGCAGATCCTTCGCCGAATACAGAACCCTTGTTCGGGTCAAGATTATACTGTGCCAACCACTGCCATGCAGCAATATTGTCACGACCGGTTACACCATAAGATGTACGGAGCTTTAAGAAGTCAATCCAGTGTACTTTGTCACGGAACCAACTTTCCTCTGACATGACCCAACCCAAGCTCATGGTTGGGAATGTTCCCCAATAGTTCTTGGGTGAGAACTTCGTAGAAGCATCTGAACGAACGAGGAATTCTACGAGGTAACGGTCAGCGTAAACGTAGTTGACACGTCCGATGTATGACAACATACCGCTTTCTGTACGTCCGAAGTCAACATTAACAGTTGTATTGTCCTGATCAACACCCTTATACTGATAGTTAGTGAAAGGATATGGCTCAGTGGCCTTACTGAAGTTAAATTCACTCTCTGCCTCAGACTTCTCAATAGAGAACAGAGCACTAATATCGTGCTTACCGAACTTTCGTGCATACTGAGCGGTAAAGTTGATCTGATAGTTGTCTGTGCGAATCATCTGACGGCTCAAGAAATCACCATTGTTCTGTGTACGACGGTTAAAGTTTGTATCAGCAAGATAGTCAAACATTGGATCCTCTTCACCTGTCGGTGTATAGATATGCTGAGCACTACCATAACGATAGGTCATTTCATACACATCATAGGTAGAACCATACTGGTTAGTCTTTGAATTATTGATGCTCTTTGAGTAATTGAAACTCAGCTTCAATCCCTTCAGGACTTCGTTCCATCCGAAATCGTAGGTAACGCCAGCATTGATGGTCATGTTATTTGTCATGCTATTCGTAAAGTCACCATTGTTCTGCAACAAGTCATAGTGATACGTATTCATGTTGGTAGATGCACCACTCGGACCATATGGCAGCAATGGAAGACCATTGATATACTCTGGCATATAACGGGGACGGTAGAGCAGACGGGTATAGTCTTCTGTTCCTGACCCACCGATAGATACATAAGGTTGGTTCTTCTTACCGTAGTCACCGCTAACGTTCAAGCTGGCACCGAGCCATTTGCTGATCTTCACATCAACACCGGCACGATAGTTCCAACGGTTGTAGTCAGATTTTCCTAGGTTACCATCCTGATCGAAGTAACTGATTCCGGCAAAGTAGTTAACATTGTCGTTAGCACCACTAACGTTCACACTGTGCTTCATCGTGAAACCTGTCTCCCAATATTTATCCAACAAGTCGTAGTTCAAAGACTTCATAGCCTCCAACTCGTCATATTGGAATAAATCGAATTTTGGATCCAAAGAAGCACTCTTGGGGTCGCGGGCTGTAATAATGTTGTAAACACGACCGAAATCATAAGCACTCAACATCTTCGGACGGGAAATCTCATCAGTGAAACCAAACTGACCACTATAGCTGATACGTGGAGTTCCCATCTTACCTTTCTTCGTGGTCACGAGGATAACACCGTTGGCTGCACGGCTACCATAAACAGCTGCACTTGCGTCCTTCAAGACAGAGATACTCTCTACTTCTGATGGATCGAGGTTAGAGAATGCTTCGGCACCGAGGTTCACACGAGAGCCGCTGGTTCCTGTCTTCACATCATTCGGGTAGATATATCCGTCAATTACATAAAGAGGCTCTGGATTGGTATTTGTATTCAAGCTACCACCCAGACTTGACAATGCTCTTGAATCACGGATATAGAGTTCTGCACGCTCACCCGGACGGCTATCGCCACCACTGACACTTAGACCATTTACCAATCCATTCAGGGTAGAACCCAACGAACCAGCTGAGAGATCTTGGATATCATCCATCGGAACAGTGCCAACAGAACCTGTCAAGTGGGCTTTCTTCTGAACACCATAACCTACGACAACCACTTCTTCCAAGTCATTGCTGTCGGTCTGGAGCTGAATGCGTCCACCCGTTGTAGGCATGTCCTTGTAGCCGATATAGGAAACTACAATCTTTCCGTCTTTCGGAACTTCAATCGAGTAGTTACCGTCGAGGTCGGTGACAACAGCAGTCTGTGTGCCTTCTACGCGAACGGTAGCACCGATGACAGGCTCACCAGTCTCGTCGATGACTGTACCTGTCACTGTCTTATTCTGTGCCAGTGCCGGCAACGAACACATCATTGCCAACGCCAGGAACAAAGTCTTAAAAATATTTCGTTTCATATCTATTTCTCTTTATACATTATTATATATTAGGGCAGCCAACGTGGGTCACCAGTTCTGAGACTAACCTGAGTAGGACCACTGATATGGAAGTCACCACTTTCTGGATTTGCAAACTGTGGATCTTCTTTGATATCAGTTCCAGAATTGTCATAGTTCGTAGGATCATCGAAGCTTCCGTCTTTCTTCATATAGGTGTTGTTCTCGAAGGTTGCGGTTGCTTGATTCTGCTTACCAGCCAAGAAGCGACGTGCAACACCAGAAGAAGAGCAGTCGTAGAAGATACAGTTCTTCATGTTCCAGAATGAAGTAGACTTACCGGCTGTACCATTGTAGTTACCCCACTGTCCTGAAGAGCATACATGATAGAACGTACTGTTTTCATAGGTGATTGTATTATCTACCCAACCTAAAGACTCGTTGGTCTGTGACCATCCGAAACCACCATACTGTACGAAGTATTTCGCATCCACCTCGCCAGTGTTGTAGAAAGTAGAGTTACGAACAGTCAAATCGCGAATATAACCAGATCCCTTATTCGTCCAAAAATATCCAGAGTTGCTTGTCTGACCCATATCACTGGTCTTGCTTGTTGTCAGGTGTACCAGACAGTTGTCAACCAAAACGCTTGTCGGGAACCAGCATTGAACTTTATTGTCATAGAAGAAGTATGACTCTAGATTCTCGATGTTACAGTTGATCACTGAAATCGGTTCTGTTGCACAATAGAAATTCCAATCGGTATCCCATGCATTAACAATAATCGGGGCAATAGCAGGCTCCTTGCTCATGGCAATGAAAGCTGCTGCAGATCCTGCGCAATCGAAATCAATATTGCGGAGTGTCAAACCTGATGACGTTTCAAAGCCAGCTCTATCACCTGTGTACTTGATAGAGACACGACCCTCATCGTCAGTAGGACGGAAGGTTACAATGTTGTTGCCCAATTTCAAGAGGTTAGACATGGTGTACTCTTGACCTGCTTCCAAACGATAGGTAATGTCTGTTGCTTCATAGCTAACAGGAATAGGATTCTTGTCGAACCACTCGTATAGATCAGAACCAGCTGGGATGGTTGCGACTTCAATCGTGAACGTTGACCAAGAGTACTCTGTAGGTGTCGTTGAACCAGTGTTACCTTCTGGAACATTGTCATCTGTCAGAATTGTCACGTAGTAGTAAGTTTTGTCGATACGAGGAATAGTAATCTGACTTACTTTCACCTTTTCGTTCTCAACAACTACATTCTCACGGTTCTCTCCTTCATACACAGAAACGGTATAAGTTCCCGCACCTTCCACAGGTTGCCATGAAATGGTCTGTGACTGTTTGTCGGAGCTGGCCTTAACCGTAATCGTACTGGCATCTGGCGAGTCCATATCGAAACCACTATAGGTTCCTTTGAAAGTCTCGTCATCAAACCCGTCCTGTGCACATGAAGCCAATAGCAATCCAACTGATAACAGAAGGAATGCACAACTTGCTTTTAAGAAATGATTTTTCTTCATGATTTGCTTTTGGTTTTTAGGTTTAACAATAATATTGATTAGTAAAATTTAGTTTCTTCTTCGCGTCATTACATCAATTATCGCGCATGCATACACGCAATACCTCATTAAGACGAACGTGATTTTCAATTGTCATCACAATATTTAATCTTT
>CADBAP010000074.1 GCA_902792685.1 uncultured Prevotellaceae bacterium | reverse complement strand
CGTATGGTCTTTCGTTCGTTGATGGTTTTCATGATTTCTTGTTTTCTGTCGCAAAGTTAGTGAAACTTGAACAAAATACAAAATAAAACAACATTTATTTTGTTATGCGTTCGGTTTTCATTACCTTTGCGTCAAATTTTGAATGCAATTATAACATGGACAACAACAAAAACAACGCCAATGACATCTCTCTGGTGGTGGAAAAACGCCCAACAGAATTGGAGTGTGACGTAGTACGTTTCCAGAACAACAAGGAGAAATGGGTGGCTTTTGTCGGTTTGCTCGACGGACGCCCCTACGAAATCTTTACGGGTTTGCAGGATGATGAAGAAGGTATTGTATTGCCGAAGACGGTGACCAATGGTAAAATCATCAAACAGACCAATGAAGACGGTTCTCACCGCTATGACTTCCAGTTTGTCAACAAACGGGGCTATAAGACAACGGTTGAGGGTTTGTCTGAGAAGTTCAATCCTGAATACTGGAACTATGCCAAACTCATTTCTGGTGTCTTGCGCTATCGTATGCCGATAGAGAATGTCATCAAACTGGTGGCATCCCTGCAATTGAAGGACGAGAGCATCAATACTTGGAAGACTGGTGTTGAGCGTGCCTTGAAAAAATATGTTGCCGACGGTGCTGAAGACCTTGACGACATCAAAGAGTAATAGCCGTATGAAAGTCGTGGACGGATACATCTATCTGCGGAACCTGAAGTTTCATGCTTATCATGGCGTGCTACCGCAGGAGCGGGCTGCAGGAAACGACTATGTGGTCAACCTCCGCGTAGGCTATCCTTTGCAAGATGCCATGCAGTCAGATGCCGTTGACGACACACTGAACTATGCGGAAGTCTTTCAGATTGTGAAAGCAGAGATGAAACGGCCGCATGCACTGATAGAACGAGTAGCCGCATCCATCGTGGAAGCTTTGGAAAAGGCATTTCCTGCAATACAGTCTATCGACATCGACATCCAAAAATGTAATCCGCCGATGGGTGCTGATGGTGACGGGGCAGGAGTAGAACTACATTTAAAGAGAGAACAATCATGAGAAAAAAGATATATTGCCTGTTGTTGATGACAATGATATGTGTTGGTATCTGTTGGGGAGCCGACCACAAGTTTGTGCTTGTCATCGATGCGGGACACGGAGGACACGACACTGGAGCACCGGGTGCTTTCTCGAAAGAAAAAAACATCAACCTGTCTGTTGCTTTGGCATTTGGTAAGTATGTAGAGAACAATTGTCCGGATGTGAAAGTAATCTACACACGTAAAACGGATGTCTTTGTGACTTTGGCCGGTCGTGCTGACATTGCCAATAAAGCCAAAGCCGATTTGTTTGTGTCTATCCATACCAATGCGTTGCCCAATGGCCGTATTGCCCGTGGTTTACAGTCATATACGCTTACGTTGTCGAAAGCAGGTACCAATCTGGAGGTTGCCAAACGTGAGAATTCTGTGATAGAACTGGAGGGCAACGACAGACAACATCTCGCCAAATATGATCCGAACTCACCGGAAAATCAAATTATGTTTGAACTGATGCAGAGTCAGAATATGGAGCGTAGCGTGGAGTTTGCCCGTTTCGTCCAAAAGGATGTCTGTGCAATGGCGGGTCGTTTAGACAAGGGCGTCTATCAGGCCAACCTTGCTGTGTTGCGATTGACCTCTATGCCGGCCTGTCTGATAGAGTTGGGCTTTATCACCACTCCCGACGAAGAGGAATTCCTGAATACGAGTGCTGGTGTGGATGCTCTGGCTCGTGGTATCTACAATGCTTTTGCACATTATAAAAATAAATATGGCGGGAAAGGTGCTCCGTATAAAAATCCTGCTGAGCCGATTCTCTCAACACCCAAACAGCCTGTGAAAGTGGCAGAAGCTCCTGTTGCGGAATCAAAACCAAAAACGGAAGAACGGGTTGTTGTGAAAGATGAACCGGATGTAAGGAGTAAGGAGTCTGGAGTAAAGAGTCAGGAGACAGATGCTAGGAAGGAGGCTCCCAAGAAAGTTGAAGCCCCCAAGAAGGTTGAGACCCCCAAGAAAGTTGAAGCCCCCAAGAAGGTTGAGGCTCCCAAGAAAGTTGAAGCTCCGAAGAAAGTTGAGACTCCCAAGAACGTTGAGGCTAAAAAAGAGACCCCAAAGACCACTGTCAGCAACTCCAAACCTGTATTCAAGGTGCAGATATTCGCCATCAACCGTGTACTGCGTCCAGGAAGTCAGCAGCTGAAGGGACATGCTGAAGCTGAATATTTCAAGGATGGAAATGTGGTCAAATACACGATTGGCTCGTCTGCTAATTATCAGGAAATGGTTAATCTTCGTAAGACATTGCTGAAAGACTTCCCTGAAGCGTTCGTGATTGCTTTCAAGGATGGTGAGAAGATGGATGTAAACAAAGCCATTGAAGAGTCAAAGAAAAAATAACAGATATTGATTAGGAGAACGAAATAGATCATAATACATATATTATATATAATAAGGTATGAAGAAAGAAGTCAAAATAGCTTTGGTCGCTATCATAGGAATGATTGTGTTGTTTTTCGGCATGTCATTCCTGAAAGGACTCCACTTGTTTAGTGATGATGTTTCTTATTTTGTTAAGTTCAACGATATTTCAGGACTCTCGACCTCAAGTCCGATCTATGCCAACGGATATCCTGTCGGATCGGTGAAGAATATCAACTACGACTATTCCAAACCGCATGAGATTATGGTGGAGATTTCTGTGAATAAAGAGATGACTATCCCTGAGGGAACTCGTGCGCAGATTACCAGTGATATGTTGGGCAATGTGCGTGTAAACCTCAATTTGGGTACGATGCCTGGACAGAAGGTTCTGCCAGGTGGAGTTATCGATGGTTCCGTTCAGTCAGGTGCTCTTGCAGATGTGCAGAAGATGTTGCCTGAGGTGCAGAAACTGTTACCCAAACTGGATTCCATCCTCGGTAACCTGAACACGCTGTCGCGTGATCCGGCAATCGCACAGTCGCTGCACAATATCAGGAATATTACCAATGATCTGACTTATACCACCAAGGAGTTGAATACCCTGATGGGAACGCTGAACAATCAGGTTCCTGGTATGCTGACAAAAGCCAATGGTGTGTTAGACAATACCCAGATGCTGACTTCCACGCTCAACAGCAAGGTGGAAGGTCTTGACATTGAGAAGACCATGTCTTCTGTCAATACCGCACTTGCCAACGTTCAGAAGTTTACCGATGACCTGAATAACAATCAGGGTTCATTAGGACTTCTCATGCGTGACCCGACGCTCTACAACAACCTGACAAATACGGTCTCTGCAGCTGATTCCCTGTTGATAGATTTGAAAGCACACCCAATGCGTTATGTGCATTTCTCTATCTTCGGAAAAAAATACAAACAAAACAGGTAGTTTAAATTTTGTCTAAATAGGTTGGTTAAAGTTTCACGCTTGAGATGAACCGCATAGGTATATGAAAATCAGTCAGTTCAATTAGGTTGATTCTTTGTTTCACCAAATTATAGCAAAAGTTCCGAGTTTAAGCATAACTGTCTGAAAATGAGGAATGTATAATTTTGGAACAGGCGGTTTTATAGAGCAGGTTACTGAATACGTCTAAAGTGCGTAACGACCGACATTTATGGCATATGAGATAAAGAGCTAACAAAAATGGCAATTCTTTTGTTCTGAAAAAAATGCGTAATTTTGCAATCGCAATTCAAATCAAGACATTGCCATCCAAAACATAAAATCGTTAAACGGGTATCATGGCATCAAAGACCATGCAGGGACTTATGCCGCCAACCTGAATGTAGAACGACCTGACAAGATATTAAACTAAATATGAGTGTATCACCAAATAAGCTCTGGGAGCAAAGCCTCCATCTGATAAAGGAGAATGTGACAGAGCAACAGTTTAACACATGGTTCAAGCCCATCGGCTTCGAGTCTTTCAAGGAAGACACGAAGACGTTGTTGCTGCAGGTACCCAGCCCGTTTGTGTATGAGTATCTGGAGGAGAACTATGTGGACTTGCTGAGCAAGGTGCTTACACGCGTATATGGAAAAGGTGTCCGTCTTACTTACCGTGTGGTGACCGACCGCATGCACAACCTGACACAGGACATTGAGGCCGAACCGACAGAGACAAGCGAGAAGCCCATGCCGACGACTCGCGGCAACCAGTCGCCTACAACACTTGATGCGGCACCTCAGGAAATCGACTCACAGTTGAATCCGCACATGACCTTTAATACCTTTATTGAGGGTGACAGCAACAAACTGCCTCGCTCTATCGGTATGTCTATTGCGGAACATCCGAATACCACGCAGTTCAACCCGATGTTCATCTTTGGTCCGTCGGGATGTGGAAAGACTCATTTGATCAATGCCATTGGCAGTCGTATCAAGCAGCTCTATCCGCAGAAGCGCGTGCTGTATATCAGTGCCCGTTTGTTCCAGGTGCAGTTCAGCAATGCAACCTTGCGTAATACGGTGAATGACTTCATCAACTTCTATCAGACCATCGACGTGTTGATAGTGGATGATGTTCAGGAGTGGATGACGGCCGCAAAGACGCAGATGGCGTTCTTCCATATCTTCAACCACCTGTTCCTGAACGGCAAACGAATCATCCTGGCATCCGATCGTCCGCCCGTTGATCTGAAGGGTATGCATGAGCGACTGCTGACACGTTTCGCCTGTGGTCTGATTGCTGAGTTGGAGAAACCCAACGAACAGCTTTGTTGGGAGATTCTGAAGCAGAAGATTCATCGTGACGGTTTGAACATCCCTGATGATGTGATTCGTTACATTGCCCATACAGCCAATGGCAGCGTCCGTGACCTGCAAGGTGTCATCAACTCTCTGTTGGCATACAGTGTTGTTTACAACAGCAACATCGATATGCGTTTGGCTGAGCGCGTCATCAAGCGTGCCGTGAAGGTTGATGACAAGCCTCTGACGATTGACGATATCATGGAAACGGTATGCAATCACTTCAATGTGACAACAACCGCTGTCTCCAGTCGCAGCCGTAAACATGAATATGTTGTTGCCCGTCAGGTTTCTATGTACCTGGCTCAGAAATACACGAAGATGCCGGCAGCCCGTATTGGTAAGCTGGTAGGCGGACGTGATCACAGTACCGTCATCCATAGCTGTTCACAGGTGGAACAGCGCATGAAGGTCGATAAGGCTTTCCAAAGTGAAATCTCCAGTATAGAAAATTCCTTCAAGCTTAAAAAATAAAAAGGGTAGTTGAACAAATTCAATTACCCTTTTTTTGTCAATTACCCTTATTCATTTTTTACCTTTTTACCCTTTTACCCTTTTACCTTTTACCCTTTTACCTTTTTACCCTTTTACCTTTTTACCCTTTTACCTTTCCGCTCTTCCCCTTGGGGATGGGCTGGGTGGGGTCCCATCATCCGTTTCCATCTCCTATATCCGCAAATGGCGATGATGACGTATAGTGCATACAGCGAGGCTTTGAAGGGAATGTCTTTGTAGAAATACAAACAGCAGGTGACGATATCCACGACAATCCATATCAGCCATTGCTCCAAATACTTCCGCGCCAATGCCCAGATGCCTACAAAACTCAGAGCGGTGGTAAATGAGTCGGCAAGAGGAACACGTGAATCGGTGCAGGTAACCAGGAAAGTATATAGAGCTGCCCAGATGATAAGGGTGCCGATAAGCCAGTATATAGCAAGACGGAGAGGGAAGTGAGAGGCCCCCTCCAACCTCCCCCCTAAGGGGGAGGCTTCCAATCCTGTTTGTTCATCACTTGTGTTCTGTTGGGTTGCCTCCCCCTCAGGGGGGAGGTTGGGGTGGGCTTTCCAATTCCACCACCCATAGACAGTCATCGCGAGATAATAAAACTCCATACCACAGTCGGCATAGAGTCCTTTCTGATAATAGAGCACGATGCCCAATGTCTGCATGGCAAATCCTACTGCCCACAGCCAGATGCTGGCGCGATATTCCAAGAGGATATACGCCAGACCGAGAACTGTTGTCAGGATGTCGAGCCAGTGGGCAGCAAAGAAATCTACCATAGTCGTTTGGTCGTTTAGAATCTCAGCGTCGCACTACCCATAACGGTGAATCCTGCCATCGGGATGAAACCAATCTGATAGTAGCGGTTCTCGTTCGGGTGACCATAGTCTTCGAGGATGGATGAATACACCCATCCGCTGGAAGCATAGCGGCGGTTGAAGATGTTATTGAAGTTCACCCCCAGCACCACTTCCTTGATGCCAAGCGTCTTTTTGAGTTTTGACGTGTAGTTGAGGTTGATATTCGTCACAGCGTAGGCGGGAAGTGAGCGGTCTTGGTTCTCGGTGTTGTCCAGATATTGTTTGCTGACAAAGTTCGTGTGCCAGATAGCTTGGAAGCCACGATAATGGAAGTTGGCGAATCCGTTGAGAATCATGCTGGGCGAGAAGGCAAGGGTTGCATCATCGTAATGGATGGTGCGGAACGATTCCTCCCAGTTGACGCTTGCCTGCTCATCGAAATCTTTCAGTTTGTTTTTGCTCAGCGCTGCGTTTCCTTCTACCGTCAGCCAGGGGAGGATATCCCATCCGGCAGCCAACTCTATACCCATACGATATGATTTGCTGATATTGGTTGTCAGGTTCTCGCCGATATCACTAAGCTCACCCGTCTGCACAAACTGGTCTTTGTAGTGCATATAGTACAGGTTCACGCTTGCCCGCCAGTTGCTGGTGCCATAGTTGTAGCCAAGCTCATAGTCGAAGAGCCGCTCTGCCTTCGGCGCAGGATAGTTTCCGTTGTCGGTAAAGTTGTTTCGTTCTGGCTCGCGGTTGCTGATGGCGAACGATGCAAAGGCGTGATGGTTGCCCTGATGATAGCTGACACCCGCTTTCGGATTGAAGAAGTCATATTTCTTATCGACATCCAGCTGGTGAAGGCTATAGCTTCCGTCTGGGTTTTCCACGAAGGTTCCGTTCACGCAGTCGGTTTGATAGGAAACGTGACGGTACTGGATATCGCCGAAGATATCCCAGGCATCAGTCAGATGGTAGGTAGCCTTGACGAATCCATTGCCATCTTTCTTCTTGTTGTTGTCGGAATCGTAGTATTGGTATTTGCCATCGACAAGCAGCATCTGACTCAGTTCCGGTATGGAGATATAGGTGAGATAACCGAAGTGATCGGCCTTGAAATTCTGGTAGGAGAGTCCACCAACGATGTCCCAATTGTCATCCTTGTAGTTTACGTTGGCAATAGCTCCGTAGCAATTCTGTGTGTATCCTTTCTGGCGCACGAAGTCTGCTCGTTTCACCTTCTTGCCGTCAGCATCCTTGTAGGTGAGACCGAATTTCGACAGTTTGTTTTGTGGACGGAACTCATCGTAATATCCGTAGCCGTGCGTATAGTGTAGGGTAGCGGTAGCCTTCCAGTGGTTGCTGATATCCCAGGCGCCAGAGAGGATGCTGCGGTTTTGCCAGAAGTTATCGGTAGTCTTTTTCCAATAGCTGCCGTCGTTCATCTGGTAGCGGGCAGTGACGTAGTTGTCGTTGGCATCCTTCACAAACAAGCCGTTGTCGTCGGTGAGAAGTTGTTCATACAGGGGATTGAACCGTCCCAGTCCTGCATTCCACATATCTTTATACGTCTTGATGCCCGTCTTCGTCTGGTAGCTCCACGAACCGTCGTCATAGCAGCCATCCATGAGCGAGTAGTTGTTGTTTCCGGCTACAACGCCATTCCATGCTTGTCCTGTTTTCTCGAAGTTTCCGAAGTTTTTATAACGGATGGTGAAGTTCTTGTCAATCCAAGTCAGACCACCGTAATAAGAACCTGACCGGCCTTGGGTGCCATGAATATACCCGTCGGTATTCGTCTCGTGGTAAGCACCGTCGAAAATCAAATGGTTCCAGAGCAGTCCTGTAGAGAATGAGCCACCGATGTTGTAAGTATTGTATGAACCATACGAACCGGAAACTTCCAATTCAGGAATCTCCGAGGGTGTCTTCGACATCAGCAGGATGGTTCCTCCGAATGCGCCGTCACCATTGGTGGATGTTCCCACACCACGTTGAATTTGTACGCCGCCAAGCAAAGCACCGTAGGAGTTCATGTTTGTCCAATACACACACTGGTCTTCAGGCGAGTTTATTGGCACACCGTCGAGTGTCACGTTGATGCGTGAACCGGCAGCGCCGCGGATACGCATATACGACGGGCCGATACCCAGTCCGTTCTCGCTCCAAGCAACGATGCCTGGTGTCTGACTGAATAGGAATGGCAACTCCTTACCTGTTTTTGAGAACTCCTGCAGTTCCTGTTTCTTGATGTTGGCAA
>CADBAP010000073.1 GCA_902792685.1 uncultured Prevotellaceae bacterium | reverse complement strand
CTGTAAACGCAGCTTCGGCAAAAGCACCCATTGTAGTCATTAAGGCGACTACGGCCATGAGTAGAGTCTTCTTCATATTATCATTTTATCATTCATAAGTAAAAAATTGTAACCATCGAGCGTTTTGGGTATGTCACGGGACAGTCCCCTGACATATATAGGTAGTTATAGGTCTTTGCCCGAAAATTGAGAAAATTATTACTAAAAGGAATCTCCAGTGGTCTCTTCATCGTCAACAGGAGGCTTTGGCTCTGGGTTCGAATAATCTTGAAGCAATTTCACCTATGCCATAGGCACGACGGTAGATTCCGGTTTCGTATATTTTTGTTTCGTCATAACTGTGATATTTTATGGGATGAATACTTTCTTTCCGTTTACAATGTAGATTCCCTTGACGGTAGGCTTGCCGCTCAGCTTCCGACCGCTCAGGTCGTACCATTCTTCCGAATCTTGAGAACTGAATCCTGCAGCCTGCATCTCTTCGATACCTGTGGGATTATCATCGAAGATTAAAGCCATTCGTCCTTCCGAAGGAATATCGCTCATAGCCAGCCAAGCGACGTACGGCGGCAGCGTATTATTCTTCGGATGGTAGGCATAGAAGCCGAGGTTGTCGTATGAGTTATCGCCTGTGGGACGACCCAACGTCAGGAAATTGGTCATCATCTCGGAGGCGGTCATCTTATGTCCACTGGGATCTACACTACCCTTGAAGAGATTGTTCTCGTAATCGATAGCAGAACCAGGATCGCTACCCTCATAACGTGACAGGTAGAGCGTTCCTGTGCCTTCGTAGGACAGCAGCACTGGCGTCAGAGCCGGTACGATACCGCTTGGGATTTTCTTCAGTTTGAGTTTGCCGTCGCCAATAGATTGAGCCCACCAAGCCGTCACTCCCTCTGGCATTTCCACGGGATAGCCCAGTATCAGCGTTGACATACCGCCAGGATTGCGGTTGATGGGGAAATAGCTGAACATGTGGTTCTCTACGTCTTGATAGTCAGAATAGAACTCATTCCATCCTTCGGCATTGGTGAAGCCATAGCCTTTTGGACCTTGATGTCCGTAGATGAGATGGTTGGTCGTACCGTCCTTGATATACACATCGAGGTCGGACGAACAACCATCGAAGGTATGTTTACCCTTGAGGTCGATGGTAGGCGCCTTGTTTTCATTGTCGTCCACAAGTGTACCAGGCTCAACGAACGTGTTGACATAGAGCGTCTTCAGATTACCCATATTCTCGAAGGCATAGTCGGCGATGCTGTCGGCAAACTCCTGGTGGATGGTCAGCGTCTCGAAGTTTTTGGGCGCTGTGATGAAACATTTGCGAGAGACGCTATAGAGTCCGCCGTCCTTCACCGCTCCGCTACTGCTACCTTCGGCTAAGACAAAGGCGTTCTGCACCTGATGGCGCTGCGGTACGGCCACACTATCGACGAGTGCAGGAATGATGACGCTATTGACAACACCTAAGTTCTCGAACACATTCGCGCCAAGGCCGACGATGCTCGCTGGTTTATTCTTGTTGAAGTAAGGAATGACGGTCTCGTTGATGGTGACATCGCTATTCGCCGTCGCCCCACTCATCTTTTCGAGTGCAACGGTAAACGAAGTCTTTTCGTTGCTGACGATACGCAGATGACCGCCGATAGAGTCGGCCACATTCTCTCCCATCCGACCCACATTCGTCGTATAGTAGCTGTCGCCCACATTGTAGCGCATGAATATCTTCAGCTCAGGAAAGCCATAAGTGTAGATATACGGATCATTCTCGATAGTGTATTTTTCATTATAGGTCCTAAACAGAAAGGGTTGTTTCATCTGTTCTTCCGTGCACGCCGCAATCTCGGCACCACTGGGGTCGCCGCTGCCGCCATCATAACCGGTGCCTCTCACACCGTCATCGCGGTAGAGGTAGAAGTTGTTGACCATCGGCTGACCATAGCGCTCACCGGCAATGGAAGCGTAGCAATCGTCGCTATGATGGATGACTTTTCCGGTGAAGTAACAATGATAGATGCCCGAAGTGTGATCGTCGCCTTGCTCTATCTTACCTACAATTCCACCGACCTGAGCGTCGGCCTCCACAGTGATGTCGCTATAACAATATTCGATGGTATTGTGGTTGTTGGTCATATAGCCGCAGATAGCACCAAACTCGTCGTTGCCGCTTTCGTACTGCCTCACGCTACCTCCCACCACGGCACAATGTTCGATGGTGCTGTGGTTGTACATTTTGCCGCAGATAGCACCGATGTGACAGTCGTCTCCATCGCCGGCACGAATGTCCACATTCACCAGTTTGAGGTTCTTGACTCTGCCGTTGTCCATCTTGCCGAAGAGTCCACGATTGTTGTCTTTTCCTTCGATTTTCAGGTTTCTGATGATGTGTCCTTGTCCGTCGAATGTTCCGCCAAACTTGTGGTCGTCGTTCCATCCGATGGTATGGTCGTTGAAGTTGATATTGTTCATGTCGAGGTCGTTCATCAGTAGGATGGTATAGCCTTTGTATCCTTGGTCGCCATTCTTATAATTATCCCACCAATGATGTAATGCAGCCAGATCGGCGGGGGTATAAATCAGGAAATTGTAGTTCCCGTCAAAATTCGGGATTTGTGATACCGACCCGTCCCAGGGTGCGGGCGGCTCCTGTACATCCTGCGCATGAACCACTGTGGGCATAAAAGCCATCAACAGCGTTGCTAATATAATCTTTTTCATTCTCTTTGAATTAAGTTAAACCTCTTACTTCTTACTTCTTACTTCTTACTTCTTACTTCTTACCTCTTACTTCTAAAACGTAAACTTCACGGTTTCTTTGTCTGAGGACACAAGACCTACTCCACCCGTGTAAGGCAGACTGAACGTGGCCTGACCGCTATCGTCGGCCAGTTGGCGAGCGATAACCACGCCATTGGCCTGATAGAGGCGTACATGATGACGAGGTTTGGCGCCTGTTACCACGAGTGTGTTACCCTGTTGACTGACATGCAACTGAGCAGCCTCATCATTGTTGTTATAGACCTTGTCGATAGCAGCTGCCTCCGATGACGGATAAAGGGTCACCACGCCGCTGTTGTTGCTACCTGAGAAAGTATTCGGATTGATCCGAACGAAATGTCCTGTCGTCGGGTCTTTGTAAACAAGCGTTGCCCCTACAAACAACTCTTCCTTCTCTGTGACAGCAGGAACAACCAGGGTGACATAGCCGGCACGATAGCTACCATAGTCGTAGATACGGCCGCAATCTGCGGGCACGTTAGTGGCATAGGTAGGATAGAGAACCTTGGTCGTGTACCTGATGTGTCTCTCGCCAATCGAGTTATACACAATCGAGCTATAAGGGTTGTCCTTCAGTCCCACGATGATGGCAAAGTCACCCGTCAGGGAGCGCCTTGAGTAGTTGCGCACACAGACAGTGATGTGGTTATTGCCTTCTTTATCCACATGCTGTGCGGCAACGAAACATTCGATGCGTGGACGATAAGGATAGAACCTCGCCGTGTGGCGTTTAGAACCGTAAATGACGGTCTGCTCGTTCTTCTTTCCTCCTCGGCTATTGCTGGTATTCTTTGCTTTCAGCACATCGTCGTATTGCACGTCGAGCGAAGTTTCGATGCCCGCACCTAATGAGTAAGGTATCGTGATACGCTCCTGACTGGCGGAACCGGCAGGAATGGTCACATCGAATGGGTAATCCATAGACTTCCCACCCACCGTTACCGTCAATACAGCTCCAGTAATGGTGGATGTACCGTGGTTGTTGATGGTCACGAGCAGTGAAAGGTCGTCTTTGGTGCACTGGAAGCCTTGGTTGTTTTCATTTTCATACAATATGGTATAGGACATCGCTTCACCAAAGTATGTCGGTACTCTGTTGAGCTGTGAGTTGCCGAGACTATCGACGGCCACATAACATACCTGAATCTTATCGTCAGACATATAGCCATCGAATCCGTAGATCGTATTGCCCTTCTCCAAGCGGACAGCGGTGAGCGGAGTACCGATACCGAAACTACCATCGTGGTTGGGTACCAGGCGGGCTGCCCTCAACTGCATGGTCGTGCTGTCGTTTGCGAATACTCGTTCACGCCAAAGGATGGCCACATTATCGAGTGACTTCGCCTCTAAGTCGGGAATGATGGCAAATTCTTCCATATCCACATTCTCCAAGATGAGTGAGGTGTTGATGCCTTTCTTCGCGTTGCCGTCCATACCATAGCTCTGAACACGCAGACACTGGGTGTTGCTGGCGGTATCGACCATAGCGACCCACGCCATCACATTGTTGTCGCCTACGCGTCGCAGGTTCATCAGCTCGTCGGTCTGTTCCACCTGATGTGTAGTGACCGTACCATTGCCATCGACGGTGAGGCATACATTCTCTGGATCGATATCCCTACCCACCTTGCGGGCCACGATAAACGCATTCGTACCGTCATAGGTGATGCGATAGTCCTTCAGTCGGTAGTTCTCGTCAAGGGTTTGCAGCGGAATGGGTTCCGACCACGTCTCGTTACCATCGAAGCGCGACATCATCAGTTGTCCGTTCATGACAAGATCGGTCAGTTTGACGGTATCCTTTTCTGTTACCCAACTGCCCTTTTCAAATGTGCCCTCCTGCCAGATGGCGACGCCTTTCCCATCTTCAGCCAATGCCACACGAGGATGGTAGGAAGTGGTCTCCGAAGAACTGTAGATCGGTTTCGGGCTGTACCACTTTGTACCCGTATTCTTCTTGGTGTAATAAACGCTATAGACACGACTGGCTCGCTTCACCGTCTCGTCGAGATGCAGCGTGTCTTCCAAGTCTTCCTGAGCAATATCTGCCGTAGCCTGTTCCAGTACCACTAAGTCGATGCCGGGAATCGAGGCAGCGTCGTAGTCGGTACAGCCGCCAATTTTCCAGTCGGAGAGGTAGATGGCCTTGCCTGTAGGAGCCACCTCCACGCAGTAGTCGTTAGGACTTTCGTAGGCACCTTGGTAAACGATGCTGTCGCCTCCAGCGAGGAACTTCACGGGTTGGGTAAAGTCTATCACATCGGTCACAAAATCGCCAGGCAGCGCGGAATTGGCTTTGCGGCGTGTCTGAGCAGGCTTCTCTTCTGGGTCGGGCGCACCGCTCAGGTATTTCGCGAAGTCCTTATGGAAGGGATTCCTGTAGTTTTTCGGTTTGATGAGCATCTGTTCTACCTGCAGATTGCCTATTCCCCACGATTTATGCTTGCTCCATCCAAAGAACTTCACCTTATAGTAGGCACCCAGTCCGGCATACCAACTCCAGGCACTTCCTGAGAATTTTTTATGGAAGTCGAGACGGCTACCGCCAGCATACTTGAAGGAGACACCGGCACCAGCGGTGAGTCCTACCTCAGCACCAGCGATGAAGGCATCGATCTTGGCTCTCAGGGCAGCATTGATATAAGCCTGTCCGATGAAACGGAAGGCAAGGATATGGTTCTTCAAGGGATCGCCCCAACCATCTTCTTCGGTATTGTCGAAGGAGAACAGACCTGCGTTGACATTAAGGCGCACACCGCCGCCTGCCGACAGACTAGGACCGAAGAATGTGTTCATCACTTTCGTCAATGCATTGTCGCTGACCCATTTCTGGAAATCAGACAGCATACTGAGCTTACCCGACTTGTTTCCGATGGCACCAAGCATATTGATGAAGTCCAGTCCGAAGCCGGCCGTCAGACTGACCTCAGCGCGAACACCGGCCTCATCGAGCCACTGCATACCAGACAACCACTGTTTCCAGTCGTTGCCTTTCAGCGACAACGGCAGACTATTTTTCTGATACACCTCAGCAAAGGCGCTGAAGTCGAAAGAGGGCTTGCAAATCGCATCAGGGTCTGCCTTCTTGAAGTTCTTCGGCTCAGCACCCATCTGCGCCAGTGATGGTGTCATATCGACGATATTGTTGCCATAGTCATCGTAAGAACCCATGGTGACTTTATATTGCTGGGCTTGGTTTTGCGGAATGTTACTGCTCTTCTTATTGACGAAGTCGTATTCATAGCCGAAACCGAGGGCACCCATCACACTCAGTTTCTTGGCCTTGAAGAAATCGACCTCTACACCCAAACGGAAATAGAAAGGAGGCTCCAAAGGAACCTTGACATTCAACTTGGTGGCTCCGTCGGGGGCCACGTCGGTAATCCATCCTTTGGCGTTTTCGCCAGCATCGTTACTCTCCAGCCTTTCACGAGCCGCTTCTTGCGCATCCTGAGCCAACTTCTGCAGGTCGATAAACTTGTTGCAGAGAATAGGCAACTGCCGCACCTCCTCGCCATTGAAGGCAATCGCAGGACGTCCCGACTTGGTGATGGGGATATACCCACGCAGGTCGAAGGTGGTTGTCCAGTAGTTGTAGTCGTATAGATCGTGGTGGATGAGGGTTGTCTCTCCGCCGAGCGTTTCATGCTGGATATCATTCTCCTCGGCACCATTATTAACCTTCTTCAGCGTAATATTACTTTTGGTATCCGATTTGTTGGGCGAAACGATGCCTACAACCATCTCGGCATAGTTCGTTAACATTGCACCATTGACGAACTTGGCGGTATCCAGATGGGAGGCATATTCATCGTAATTAACGGTTTCGGTCAGCAATTCGTGCACGATGTCCGAACTCTGTATCTTGCTGACATAGTAGCTACCTCGACAGTCGGTGGTCGTGGTCAGCGTAGAGAGTATCACGGTGCTCGCCTTGGGCTTGGTGACTGGTTCCGAGGACTCCAGGAAGATATCGACCTCTTCTCTGTCGCCTTCGATGATGCCTGTCACATGGTGATAGGAACCAGGGTATATACAGAGCTTGGGCAGCGTCTTGTCGCGATAGCACTCGATGATACATGGCTCACCATCGGTCAGCACATACAAGCGATTGGAAACAGGGTCTAAGTCCCACTCCAACAGTTTGTTGTTAATGAATTCGTTATGGGTGTCGGTGCGTATGGCGTGCATCGTCAGCCCTTCTTTCTGGTCTGAGCGTATGTTGTCCACGTAGAGGTTCACCCACAACGTGTCGTGATGGGAGAACAGGCGCGAATCCAGATAGGTGGGGTTCGGAGCGTCCAACCGTTTATGTTGGCGGAAAGGCATCTTCGGTCCTGTCATCACCGTCACGGAATTATCGTTGACATGGGTGACGGCATCCATCGCCCACCATTCGTGCTTCAGTTTGATGCGCTTGAAACCATCCACCATGAGATAGGCTTCCTTGAGGTCGCCGTTGGCATAGTCGTAGAAACTATAGAGCTTGTCAACCTGCAGACTCTTGATATAGGTGGTGTCACTCTTCTCCGTCTCTGGGTTGTAATAAATCAACTGCAGGGTATAGTTGCCATCCACGATACGGCTTTTGTCGAGCATCACCGTGCGCAACGATGCAGAGCCATAGCTATGACTATTGAAAGTAAAAGTCTTTGCCTTCTCCTCGCCCTCGCCTTGAGGCCATATCTTCACCTCCAGCTGGTTTTCGCCGATAGGTGGCATGATGTAGCAGTAGTTCTCGGCAGAGAACACCTTCGTATTGTTCTTCGAAGGGTCTGTCGCACTCTTGACACAGGTTACGCGGACGTGGAAGGGACGGTTACCCTGAGCCTTGTCCAGTCGCAGCACGATATACTGATTGTCGCGAGCTGTATAAATCTGGTTGTAGAAGCCTACGGTATCCTTTGGTGCAGGGTCGTAGAACAGCGTCTTCAGCGCATCCATCTCCTCGCGGTTGTCCTGGACGACGTGATCTATTTCCTGCCACTGGAACTTGCTGATGTCAGCCCATGAGTCCAACTGGCCCAGGTTGACGGCCCGTTCAACAGTAAAATCATCTGCAAAGACGTTGCCGACAGTCATGCAACATATTGCAAGAATAAGGAATAATCTCTTTTTCATCGTTGAGCAGTTTAGGGTTATATTTGGTTATATTTCTTAGGTATGGTTTTTAGTTTACGCATAATTTTTTGCAAATATGAGCATTTTTTCTCAAACCTGCAACATTTTGAGCATTTTTTTTTAGATTATATGATATGATGATGCAAAAGTACTAAATTCATATTGTTAAAAATTGCTTGAATTATTTCTATAAACATATTTTTTTGTATTTTTGTGGCGGTTTTGTTTTACCGATAATGCCGCCGAATGGTACACCATTGACGGTCGTCTCTTGAACAAGAAGCCGACAGCGAAAGGTGTGTATATCCATCAGGGTAAGAAGAATGTCATCAAGTAAAGAAAATATGAAATCAAATTACGTTATGCCACGAACAGATGTCCTGCCATGTAGAGTAGGATGTCTGATTGGTGAAAGTCAGATGGTGCCTTACAACCCTACTAAGAGTACGGAAGATGCCTTCGCAAAGGAGTTCACTCTA
>CADBAP010000072.1 GCA_902792685.1 uncultured Prevotellaceae bacterium | reverse complement strand
GAGGCTTTGCCGCCCTTACAACCTTGCAGGGCTGCACGCAGTTCTTCCTCTGTCGTCACAACGACAGGATTCTGGTTGTTGCTGCCCGTACAGCCGTTGGTTAATCCAACTGATGCCCATCCTACAGGGGCATTCTCGTCATAGGGCGACAACTGAGCATAGCTGTTTGCTATGCCCAGTGTTGCCAGAATTATAACTGATACTAATATTTTTTTCATAAATGAATTTTTAATGCATCACAAAGTCTCCCCCTCAGGGGGGAGGTTGGAGAGTTATTTACTTCACAATTGCTTTTGCAGCGCCCTTGAAGCCCTTGTTGCTTTCTACCTTCAGGACAACCATTCCCTTTGCACCCTGTGGCAGACGGATGGCTGTTGTAGCACCGTTGAAGGCATGCTGTCCGAGAATATGACCGGCTGTGTCGTAGAGGTAAACGGTATAGTCTGTTGCCTTCGCTGCATCGTTGACAGTAACGAACAGCACACCGTTCTGTGCCTGGAACAGACGGACGCTGTTGTCGGCAGACTCTTGGCTGATGACTTTGATGCCATTGCTGATTTCACCATCGTATTCGTATGCACCCAGATCGGGAGCTTCACCAACGAATTCGATACCGTTGACGGCGATGCCACGATAGGTGGTAGCCTCAACCTGCACACCCTTGTCGATGAGCAGTTGATCGGAGGTTACGGTTGAACCGTCATACATCTTGTGAGAAGCTTCTTTCTTGATATGAGCGAAGGTGGTCTCAGGCAAGTTGCCGTCTTCATCACGCGGACCTACCAACTCTTCGTGGTTCTCAACACTGACGAAGAAGTCTGGATGAGCCTTCTGGAACTCACAATTGGTAACGGTCAGACCAGAGAGGGTCTCGTCGATCTCGAAACGACCATACTGACCATTCTTTCCGTGCTCTGATGGTTTGGTGGTACCGTCGCTGGCTCGCTTGTCAGTAGCATCGTTGTCGTTGATGGCGATACAGTTGGTCAGACGAACCTCATGACCGCTGGCAATTTCCTCGTAGATACGATAAGAATAGGTCTTGTCGCTGCTGCTGGCCAATACGCTGGTATTGGTGATACCTGTACAGTTGTTCAGGATAATGTCACCCGCATTATGGTTCTGGTCGAAGCCTTTCGCCTTGTTATAAACAGCCAGACAGCGATTCATAAAGACATTCATCGCTCCTTGGTTAGAACCGCACTTGAAACCGTTGCCATTACCCTTAGGAGCAACCTTGTCGAGCGCAAGGAAACCGTTCTTATAAGAGATACTGTTCTCGATGATAACAGTCATATTATCACCAAATCCGCCTTCCTTCTTATAGAACACATCCCAGCCGTCATCTGAGTTTGCCCAAGCACGACAGCCATAGAAGTAGTTGTTGTCACCTACGGAGAGCTTCGGAGCAAAACCGTCGGCATCACCCTCGTCCTCGTCGCAGTTCAGGTAAGAGTCGCAGTTGATGACCTTGTTGTTGGCAGCGAGGTTCTTCATCTGCAGACCGGTATCACCGTTCTTGTAGAAGTTACACAGCTCGACGATATTGTCGTGAGCATCCTGCGTGCGGTTGAGAATATCAGAAGCTGAGCCGCCTGTCGGTTTGTTGCGCTCGATGAGCATACCGTTATCAGAAGCATTGGTGATATCAATGTTCTTGAAGTGCCAGTAAGAACTGGTGTGACGGATACCCTGCAGCGGGTTGCCGCTATGTGCATGATAAGGCATTCCTGAGAAGTCGAGTACGGCCTGACCGCCCTTACCGAAAAGTTCAATCATCTTGTCCGGCTCACCATTGGTGTCATTGATATTGATACGCTTGTCGTAAACGTATGTACCAGCCTTCATCCAGATACGGTCACCGGGCTGTGCAATATCAACGGCCTTCTGCAGATCATAGAACGGATTCTGTTCAGAACCGTCGGCTGTTGCATCGTTACCATCGGGAGAGCACCAGATTTCATCACCCTTGATATCATCGGGTGTCTCAGGAATATCTTGTGTAACGAAAGATTTTTCCTCACCATAGGCTGTTCCCTTTGCTGTAATCGCATAGGCACGGACATAGTATTGAGTAGCCTCTTCCAGTTGTACGCTGGTAGAGAATTTGTAGGATGGCTTGCTCATCGTCTCGCGCGTACCATTATTATAATCAAGTCCTGCGGTCTTACCGTAGATGATGCCCACCTCTGTCAGTTCCAGACCGCCGTCATCGGTTACGATACCACCCAGACGATACTTCTTGCCAGCCATCGTGACATCGCTTGTCGCAACGACAGCAACGGTAGCCTCTGATGTCGTGAAATCCTTCGTTTCGCCAAAGGCATAGCCGGCATTAGAAAGTGCGTAAGCACGATAGTAAACCTTCTGTTCTGCCTTCAAACCCGTGATGAGAGCGGAGAATTCTGTCTGGTCTTTCTTCAAGTCATCGATGATGACTGAGTTGTCGGCCTGCGAAGGATTCGCATTGGTAGTGCTCCAGAAGAAACCTGCTTCAGTAATCGGCTGGTCGCCTGCATCAACAATCTGAGCAGAAACCATCGCCTGGTTCTTTGTGATACCTTCGGCATCGCCCGTAGCAACTGTTGCTGGCGTACCAAAGGCCTGTGCATAGACGATCAGATCGTCGATATCAGCATCGCTACCCGTATCGTTAGCGAGTTTGATGCGGTTCACATTGAGACTGTTAACCTCAATGGTGCGCAGTGTTCCGTCGCTGCTAATGGTCGCTGCGGTCCAAGAAGTACCACCGTCAGCAGAGGTATAAGCCGTCACTTCTTTACGCGTCTGAATCCAAGTGACTTTCTTTACACCGCTGTTGAAGATTGGAGTGATTACGTATGAACCGTTCTTCGGCATACGCAGGTTGGCCGTAGAACCGTTTGTATAATTTGAATTGGTAGAAAGGCCAGCCTTGGTGTAAATCCAGGTTCCTTGGCCTGCGACATAATATTCTGCATCCACTGCTGATGAGTTTTCAGGATACTGTGTCTGATCCTCGAAGTCCTGTACGAAATAGCGGCCTTCGGCGTCCACCGTCTGCTCCACTTCATCCTGTAAGGTCTTGAAGCTCTTCACCTCACCATAGGTCTGTGTGCTGCCATACTTGGCATAAGCACGATAATAAACGGTGCGACCTTCAGCCAAATCTGTCAGGTTGACAGTAAAATCGCTGCCCATGAAAGAAGACAAAGCTGCTACTTGATCATTCAAGGTCGGCTCCTTGTTGGTATTGCTCCACACAAAGCCTACTTCGGTAATCGTCGCTTCTTGTTTGGTTACCTGACCGCTGAGAGTAGCGGTGGTTTTGGTAATATCCGTGGCATCACCAGTAGTCAACGTCACCGGAGTCTCATAGGTCTGTGCGAAAATGCTCAGGTCGTCAATATCAGAATCCTTCGAACTTTCATTCGCAACCTTGATACGGTTCACCGTACTGCTGTTGATGGTAGCCGTAACGATTTTTCCGCTGGTCGTGGTCTCTACGGCTGTCCAGTTTGCACCCTCGTCAGTAGAGGTATATACCTTCACGGCATTACGACCCAGATAGAAGGTTACCTTGCTCACGCCATTGCTCAACACGGGAGAAATGACATAAGAACCATTCTTCGCCAGTCGAAGGTTTTGTGTCCCGCTGTTGACATAACTGGTATTCGTTGAAACGAAGGCATTCAGGTATAACCATTCACCCTGTCCTTCTACATTAAATGCTGTTTCCGTTTCAGGTTTTGTTTCAGGGAAAGTCGTTTGGTCTTCAAAGTCTTGTAACACATACAAGCCATCACCACCAATATTCCATGCCGCAGCCACACCGCAGCATAACACCATCAGCATCAGAGATGCTCTTTTAAGTACAGATTTCATCATGATTTGTAGTAAATATTTTAGATATAGTTTGTAGTTCTGTAGTGCAAAATTAAAGTAATTCCTTTTTAGATGAACTATTTCTTCCTATTTTTTTTACGAAAACGTTTACGAAATTGTCATACAAACACTTCTGTCGATTTATGGTAAGAGAAAAGTTTTTTCCTAAAACGTTTGCGTTAATCACGAAAAATTGGTATTTTTGCAGTCTAAAGACAAAATTCCTGTACCTAATACCAAGTATAGGACGAGTATTGATGGGCACAACCCATTCGCAAGAGACTTGCAGAAAGAACATACATTTAACGTTAAATATTTAAAAAACAAACAATTATGTGGTTATTCAATTCATCAATCGGAAGAAAGGTAGTGATGTCGGTAACAGGCATTGCGCTGATTCTCTTCCTGACGTTTCATTGCTGCATGAATATTGTGGCATTGTTCTCTGGTGATGCGTACAACACGATTTGTGAATTGCTGGGAGCCAACTGGTATGCTGTAGCGGCAACACTGGGATTGGCAGCTCTGGCTGTTTTCCATATCGTGTATGCATTCATTCTTACGGCACAGAACCGTCGTGCTCGCGGCAATGAGCGCTATGCGGTGACCGAGAAACCTGAAAAGGTTGAGTGGGCATCTCAGAACATGTTGGTGCTCGGTATCATCATCGTGCTCGGTTTGTGTCTCCACCTGTTTAATTTCTGGTACAACATGATGTTTGCTGAACTCTTTGAGATAGCTGACCCGCTGGGCGATCCTGCCGACGGTTTCGGTTATATCCAACTGACGTTCAGCAACCCAGTTTTTGTTGTATTGTACATCATCTGGCTGATTGCCCTTTGGTTCCATCTCTCACACGGTTTCTGGAGTGCCATCCAGACATTGGGTTGGAACGGGAAAACTTGGTTCTGCCGCTGGAAGGTTATTGGATTGGTTTACACCACCCTGCTCATTCTCGGCTTCATCGCAGTCGTGCTGGCATTTGCCTTCAACTGCGCACCAAGCCTTTGTTGTTAATTAAGCATTAAGCATTATTAATTAAGCATTATATCATGGCAAAGACATTAAATTCAAGAATACCTGAGGGACCAGTAGCTGAGAAATGGACGAACTACAAAGCTCATCAGCGTCTGGTGAACCCAAAGAATAAACTGAAACTCGACGTCATCGTTGTCGGTACAGGTCTGGCTGGTGCATCAGCTGCAGCATCGCTCGGTGAAATGGGTTTCAACGTGCTGAACTTCTGCATTCAGGACTCTCCCCGTCGTGCACACTCTATCGCTGCACAGGGTGGTATCAACGCCGCTAAAAACTATCAGAACGACGGCGACTCTGTCTATCGTCTGTTCTACGACACCGTGAAAGGTGGTGACTATCGTGCTCGCGAGGCCAACGTCTATCGTCTGGCTGAGGTTAGCAACAACATCATTGACCAGTGTGTGGCTCAGGGTGTTCCTTTCGCTCGTGAGTATGGTGGTATGTTGGCCAACCGCTCATTCGGTGGCGCACAGGTGTCTCGTACCTTCTATGCAAAGGGTCAGACGGGTCAGCAGCTGCTGCTCGGTGCATACTCTTCTCTGAGTGCACAGGTAGAGGCTGGCAAGGTGAAACTCTTCACCCGTTACGAGATGGAGGATGTGGTTATCATCGATGGTCGTGCCCGCGGTATCATCGCCAAAGACCTGACAACCGGTAAGCTGCATCGTTTCAGTGCCAACGCAGTCGTAATCGCTACTGGTGGATACGGCAACGCCTACTTCCTTTCTACCAATGCGATGGGCTGTAACTGTACGGCTGCCATTCAGTGCTTCCGTAAGGGTGCTTACTTCGCAAACCCATCCTATGTACAGATCCACCCGACTTGTATCCCCGTTCATGGAGACAAGCAGTCTAAACTGACGCTGATGTCAGAGTCACTGCGTAACGACGGACGTATCTGGGTTCCAAAGAAACTGGAAGATGCCAAAGCACTGCAGGCAGGAACCAAGCAAGGTTGGGAAATTCCAGAAGAAGACCGCGACTACTATCTGGAGCGTCGTTATCCTGCTTTTGGAAACCTCGTTCCGCGTGACGTTGCTTCTCGCGCAGCCAAAGAGCGTTGTGATGCCGGATTTGGTGTCAACAACACGGGTTTGGCCGTTTTCCTCGATTTCTCCGAGTCTATCAACCGTTTGGGTATCGACCAGATTATGCAGCGATATGGTAACCTCTTCGAGATGTATGAGGAGATTACTGACGTATTCCCAGGCGACCTTGCCAACGAGATCAATGGTGTGAAGTACTACAAGCCGATGATGATCTTCCCTGCTATCCACTATACGATGGGTGGAATCTGGGTTGACTACGAACTGATGACCACCATTCCTGGTCTGTTCGCTATTGGCGAGTGTAACTTCTCTGATCACGGTGCCAACCGCTTGGGTGCTTCTGCACTGATGCAAGGACTGGCCGACGGATACTTCGTTCTTCCATACACCATCCAGAACTATCTGGCCGATCAGGATATCTGGCCACGTCTTTCTACCGACCTGCCAGAATTCGAAGAGGCAGAGAAGGCTGTTGAGGCTGAAACCGACCGCCTGATGGGTATTCAGGGCAAGCGCTCTGTTGACTCTATCCACAAGGAACTTGGACACATTATGTGGGAACATGTCGGTATGGGACGTACGAAGGAAGGTTTGGAAGAAGGTTTGAAACTGATGAAGGAACTCCGCAAGGAATTCGACACCAACCTCTTTATCCCAGGAACAAAGGAAGGATTGAACATCGAACTCGACAAAGCGATCCATCTTCGTGACTTCATCCTCATGGGTGAACTTGTTGCTTACGATGCCCTCCATCGTGAAGAGTCTTGTGGCGGACACTTCCGCGAGGAACACCAGACAGAAGAAGGTGAGGCCAAGCGTAACGACAAGGACTTCTTCTATGTTGGATGCTGGGAATACCAAGGCGACGACACCAAAGCTCCTGAGCTGATCAAAGAGCCATTGGAGTATGAGGCAATCAAAGTTCAAACCAGAAATTATAAGAATTAAGAGACCCACCCCCTTACCCCTCCCTGCAGGGAGGGGAGTGGTATCTTATAGAAATTAATAATCATTCATGTAGAATATCTCCCCCACAAACATTCTACTCCCTCCCATTCAGGGGAGGGCAGGGGGAGGGGTCTTTTATGGCAAAGAATATTAGTTTTACATTAAAGTATTGGAAGCAGAATGGTCCTAAGGATAAGGGTCACTTCGATACTCGCGAGATGAAGAATATTCCAGATGACACCTCGTTCCTCGAGATGCTCGACATCCTCAATGAAGAGCTTATCAACGAGGGCAAGGAACCATTCGTCTTCGACCACGACTGCCGCGAAGGTATCTGCGGTATGTGCTCGCTTTATATCAATGGTACTCCGCACGGAAAGACCGAGCGTGGAGCTACTACCTGTCAGCTCTATATGCGTCGTTTCAACGATGGCGACGTCATCACTGTAGAACCTTGGCGCTCTGCCGGTTTCCCCGTTATCAAGGACTGTATGGTTGACCGTGGCGCCTTCGACAAAATTATTCAGGCTGGTGGCTATACCTCTATCCGTACCGGACAGGCTCAGGATGCCAACGCTATTCTCATTCCGAAAGAGAATGCTGATGAGGCAATGGATTGCGCTACATGTATCGGTTGCGGTGCTTGCGTAGCAGCATGTAAGAACGGTTCCGCTATGCTCTTCGTTTCTTCTAAAGTCAGTCAGTTGGCACTCCTGCCACAAGGTCGTCCTGAAGCAGCCAAGCGCGCTAAGGCAATGATCAAGCGTATGGATGAACTGGGCTTTGGTAACTGTACCAATACCCGTGCCTGTGAAGCTGTTTGTCCGAAGAACGAAAGCATTGCCAACATCGCTCGCCTCAACCGCGAATTCCTCAAAGCCAAATTGAGCGATTAGCGAGTGCAGCTCTGTTCGACGAAGTCCAACTGAGCGATTATATTAAAATCCCGCATTTCCTGCACCGAATACCGATTATCAGGAAGTTGCGGGATTTTATTCAAATATGATCACGCGGTCGGTTCTGGTGATCATTCTTGCCCCCTTGCCTTGAGGGAAGTTTTCTTACTTTCTTTAATTAGAGTTTATAATCCTCCCCTCGGGGAGGCCAGGAGGGGGTCGTTTTTCCTCCCCTCGGGAGCGAGTAACAGGGCACTTCACGCGTGCCACCATTAGGCTGAATAATGGTTCTCGATGTCAATGCAAATTTGCATCCACATGTTTTTTCCCATGCCGGCTCCATCTTTCGGATGGCTTTCAGCACGTCATTGTGAGGCATACTCTCTTACAACCACCTTCAGCTAAAAATGGTCATTTTTGTTTCGAGCTGTGGCTTCATCCACTAACTCTTATCCTCCTTCAGTAAGACGTCGTGGCGTTTCCTCCTAAGCGGGTGCTAAGGTATAAAAAATCCTCCATTCCCAAATCAGAAAATGGAGGAAATTTACTATTAAAAAATGTTAGCAGTTAATGTGTGCCCAAACAGACTCAATTACCACAAACGTTTGTGTCAGTACTTCATCACCTGTCATATTTTGTCATGATGGTTTGTATATGGTGCACTGGTTTTATTCGTCTATTGATCCAAAAGGGTTTGTTGGTCTCATTTTGGGAACAATTAACCCACTGACAATCGACATTGATGCTGAAAATCAGTGGGTTTATTCGTTTAATAGCGACTCCTTTTGCCCGAGGGTGAGTCTGAATAATTCTTCTCAAAACGTTTAATGCGTTAAACACTTTACCTGATATGTCAAATTGTTCAGTGTAATAATCTTTTGAGTATTGCAATTTCAAAAGATTATGCGCTCCTCCTTTGCTTCTTGTTGCTCTAACGCTATTCAATACCCCATGTATTTCCTTCACACTTTCTGGCTTTATTATTTGCAACCACTCCTTAAATAATTGCAATGTTCCTTTTGGTTGTTTTATTCGGCAATCGCCATCCTGTGTATATGAAAATAAGTCAAGTCCAAATTCGTCCAAACCTAAAAAAGTTTTGTTCAGGTTTCCTACTGTGATAACTTCTAATTGTCTGCAAAAATCATCCAGATTCGCATTTGTTGGAAGCAAAAGCATCTCAAAATTTCTTAATCTTTCATCTTCACGATGAAAATAATTTGAGACAATCGGCTTCCCCCATATATGATTTGTCAACACA
>CADBAP010000071.1 GCA_902792685.1 uncultured Prevotellaceae bacterium | reverse complement strand
TCGCTGTCAACGGGATCGAAGGTGATGTCGGCACCCTTACGAATCATCAGCTGCCACGTGTCCTTGTATTTGCTGAGCACACCGATGATGTTGACGGGAACCTTCGAACCATCTTTGAATGGCAGGATGGTTGCAGCAAAGTCAGCATAGCTGCTGGTACGTACAACCACTTTCTTGGAGTAGTTGTCGAGTTCCTTGTGATAGTAGTTGCCGTTTGCCGGCGAACCGCTAATCAGCGTCTGTGTGCCGTCGGCCAGTTTAAAGGTCACGTTCTTGAATACAACGAGTTTACCGATCATGTCGTCTTTCAAGTCTGTTTCCTTTGTGATGCCGATAGGTTTAATCTGTGTTGCATCGGGCTTGCCGATGAGCTTGAAGTGCGTCATCCAGATGCTCTCTGCCATACGGCCGATACCGCCGTTGTAGGGAGTACCGAGCTGTGGTGCACCGCCGTAGCCACCGATATAGAGGTCTTTCAGGGCAATCAGCATCTCCTGACCTTCAGCCATGTAGCCGGAGAGACCGGATTTGTTGATACCGATGATGATAGCGCCCGTTTCGTCCTGTACGAATATCTGCTTGTAGATATTGCCAGCGATGTCGTTGCCGACTACGCGTACCTTTAATTTAATATCGTCTTCAATCTTGGCATATTTGCCGTCTTTGATGGCTGCAGCGTATGCTGGTACGGCTTTCAGCTGTGCAAGGGTGATGACGTTGTCTTCCGTGATGGTGTTGTTGCCATAAGGAGCATCCGTGCTTTCTATCGGTTTCCAATCATCGTTGAAAAGACCGTCGTCGCCATTCATACAGCTTGCCAATGAGAGGCTCACAGCAGCAGCCATGAAAATATATTTTAAGCTTTTCATATTGACTTCTCCTTTAGAATTTATAAGTGATGTTGAGCATACCATTGATACCGTTTGCATAGAATTTCTTCGGGTTGTAACGGAACTTGTATGCACGCATATCTTCGTCTGTAGCAGATTTACGGTCCTGACGGTTCTGTTCCATACCACCGGTTACGAGGTTGCGGTTGTTGAGGATGTTGGTCAGCATCAGGTTGATAGACAGAGAGCCTTTACCTACGTAGATGCTCTTGCCGATGCTGGCGTCAACCATGAATCCACCGTGACCCTTTGCCTGCTTGTAGCGGTTCAGAATGTCGTTGCCGTTCTCGTCCTGACCCATGATGTTGTTGGAACGATAGCGTGTCACGGGTGAGTAGTACAGATAGATTTTGTCATAGTAGTTGCCAATCAGATCGATGAACCAACCTTTTGCGTGGTATGAGAGGTCAACGCTGGCTGCGGTCATCGGGGTGCATCCTTCGTGGATACCCTCGGTGAGCACAACGTCCTTCTTGTAGATACCGTCCTGTGAACGCATATAGACGATGTCGGCATCGTTGATGTATTCAGCATCGCTGATGGTACCCAGCATCTTCACGTCGAAGTTGTCGGTCACCTTTACGTTAACACCGGCTTCAGCTCCGTAGTGACGCTTGTTGATACCTGTGATAGAAGCGTAGGTGAAGGAGTTCTCTACGTCGTCGTAGTACATGCTGTACTCGGTTACGTTCTTCATGTAGCTGTAGAACAGGTTGATGTTGGCGTGAACCCAAGTGGTGTTCAGCTGGTAACCGAATTCAGTGCTGAAGATGTCTTCTGACTTCAGACCGTGTGCAAAGTCGTTGTTGATCTGTGGAGAAGCGAAGGCAACACGTGCGTCGGGTGCTTTCTTCTCGTAGCCGATACCCAAGCTAACGGTATGGCCGCCGCCAAGGTTCAGTGAAGAACCGAACTTGAAACCACCGTCAACGAACTCAGCCTTTCTGCCCTTACCATAAGAGTTTTCAGGATCCAAACCGTTGCGCATCTTACCGTCGCGCTGCAGTGACTTATAGCCTAAGCGACCAGAGAATGCGTAGTGCAACGGGCCGATGTTCTCAGAATAAGTAGCCCAACCCTGTGCTTTGTTCACCAGTACATTGTAGTCGTAAGCGAAGCGGTCGCCTACCTTTACTTCCTTAGCCTTACCGGTAATGGGGTCAACAGTATTCAAGTCGTACTGTGCTCTGGGGTCAGTTTCCAGGACGGTACCAACAAGATAGGTGTTGGTATTGGTCATGTAGGTTGCACCCAGCATGTCTTCCAAAGTCTGATAGTGCATACCCTTGTTGGCAGACAATACGAAACCGCCGACAATCTTGGAGTTCTGGGTCAGCTGGCGCTTGATGGTTGATGCCAGGCTGAATGCCAGCTGGTCATCGTGGTAAGCCTGTTGGAAGTACATCGCTTCTGCTCCCTGAGCGGAAGCCGACTGATTGGCGAAGTACAGGCGATCCCAGTTGATTTGACGGTTGGCCTTCGAAGCGTTCAGGTAGTCATAGGAAGCCTGCCAAGCATCGAGGTTAGCCTGTGTACGGTTAGCAGCATCGTTCGGATCCCAAACATTGAAGTTGTAACTCGGCATCATGCTGTAGTAGTCGGGAGATGGGTTGGTACCGCCGTTGTAGCTCAGACGTGAGCTGCTGTACATGGTGTACTTGCCCAGCAAAGAGGTTGTCAACTGGGTCTTGTCGTCGATTTTCCAATCCCATGTGAACAAACCGGTAGGTTCGAAGTCGTTGATGATACGGGCATTACGCTTCTTACCGTTCTGGTAACCCCAGCTTGGGTTGTAGTAACGGTTGTTGGCAATCCAGTACATCTCATCGGTAGAAGCAGCCTGTCCGCCACGTTCTGTCGGGTTACCCCAAGTAACGAACGAGAGGTTGTGGTTGCCGATGACCTTCTCAACGCCGAGGAAATAGGAGAGGGCATTGTAGAAGGTTCCTTCTACGTAAGCGGTCTCAGTATTTGCCCAACGATAGGTCAAACCTACTGACCACGCCCAGCCCTTGTTGTTCAGGCCGGAGTTGTAGCCATACATCGCGCGCAAGGTATAGTTACGGTTTCCGCCTGCGAGAGAAATACGGTGGCCGGCAGCCATCGAACTTGGGCGGAAGTTGTAATTGTTTGAACCAGCCATTGCGGACATGCCGAAGCTATTGTCCTCGAATGGCAACGCGCTTTCCATGGTGCGGGTCTGGTTGTTCAAACCACCAATAAAAGAGTAGCGGAATTCTCCACGCTCAGCGTCATTGGCGGGGTTGCCGTTGATGTACACCTCGCTGTACCTGGAGCCGAAGGCCCTGTACTTGAAGCGTACTGGACTCCACCGATAACCCACATTGCTAGCATAAGCATTGTTGTTGGAGCCGAGAATCGTCACTTCCTGAGCAACGTTGTCGTCCTCGCCCAACTGCGATTCGGTAAATGTGAAGGCCGACTCGTCTGTCGTTTGTGCGGCTTTTTGCGCCTCTGTATCCGGTGTCTGCGCAAAAACAAACATTGGGCAGCAGAGGGCTATCACAGCTAATTTCAGCTTTGTTTGCATAAAGTTACTTTTTAGGTTAATATTAGATTATTTGCTGCAAAGTAACGAAATTATTTTCGAATAAACGAATGTTTCTCGATTTTTTTTAGTTAAAATGATACTTTTCTCAAAAAAGTTTGCAGTTTTCAGGTATAATTCTTATATTTGCAGCATCAAAAAAACAAACCATTAAATATTTTATCATGAAAAAACAGCTGTTTTTAGTTCTATTGCTGATGCTCGCTTGCATCACCGCTAATGCCCAGAAGAAATTTTCTGTATATGGTGTTGGCTTCTACAATCTTGAGAACCTCTTTGATATTACACACGATGAGGGACATAACGATTACCAGTATCTGCCCGATGGTGCCAACCATTGGAACGAACTGAAGTACACTCACAAGTTGCACAACATGTCAAAAGTGCTCTCAGAGATGGGTACCGATGTGCTGCCGAATGTAGGCTGTGCATTTATCGGCGTCAGTGAGGTGGAGAATGCGCATGCGCTGACCGACCTCTGCAACGAGCCTCCTCTGAAAGAGCGCAACATCCAGTTCTGCCATATCGAGGGTCCAGACCATCGTGGTGTTGACTGTGCGCTGCTCTACAATCCGGCTTTGTTCACCGTGCGTGATGTGAAGCTCGTACCTTATGTATATGAACTGCCGCAGGACAGCAACCGTGCTACCCGTGGATTCCTGACCGTCAGCGGTACGCTGGCTGGTGAGCATGTATCCGTGATTGTCTGTCACTGGCCCAGCCGTTTCGCCGGTTCTTACTACCGCGAGTGTGCCGGTCGTCAGGTGAGAGTGGTCAAAGACTCTCTGCTGCGCGACGATCCCAATGTGAAGGTGTTCGTGATGGGTGATATGAACGACGACCCTATCAACAAGAGTATGGTAGAAGGTCTTGGCTGTAAGCCGGAGATTGACGAGACGGGTCCTGACAACATGTATAATCCTTATTATAATGTGTTGGTGAAGAAAAAGACCGGTACGCTGCAGTATCAGGGTAAGTGGAACCTGTTCGACCAGATTGTCATGACGCCGAACCTGTTGAATAAGAAAGGTGTAAAAGACTTCACCACATTGAAGTTCTGGAAGCACGAAGTGTTCCGTCGCGACTACCTGTTCCAGACAGAAGGCAAGTACAAGGGCAACACCAAGCGTACACATGCCGGCGGCGTATGGCTCGACGGTTATAGCGACCACCTACCCGTAGTTGTATATCTGGCTAAAGAACAACAGCAATGAAAGATAAAGTCACCATTATCGGCATCGCCGGCGGAACCGGTTCCGGCAAGACCACCGTTGTACAGAAAATTGTAGAGGCGCTGCCCCCGCATTATGTGGCAGTTGTGCCGTTGGATTCCTATTACAATGACACCACGCACATGACCGACGAAGAGCGCCACAACATCAATTTTGACCATCCTGATGCTTTCGACTGGAAACTGTTGAACAAACAGCTCAACGACTTGCGGCAGGGTAAGGCCATCGAGCAGCCCACCTATTCTTATATACAGTGCAACCGTATGCCGGAAACCATCCATGTTGAACCGAAGCCGGTTATCATCATCGAGGGTATCATGACACTGATAGACAAGAAGCTGCGCGACCTGATGGACTTGAAGATTTTCGTTGACACAGACCCTGATGAGCGCCTGATACGTAATATCCAGCGTGATACGATTGATCGTGGACGAACGGTGTCAATGGTGGTGGAGCGTTATCTGAGTGTGCTGAAACCGATGCACGAGCAGTTTATCGAACCCACCAAACGCTATGCCGATCTGATTATTCCGCAGGGCGGTGAGAACAAGCGCGGTATCGCCATCCTCTGTAATTATATCGAAGGATTGGTACCAGCTTCGAAGAAATAAAGAAGCCTACCCCAAACCCCTCCCCAAAGGAGGGGTTTTTTTATTCCTCTTCTATGATTTCTGCATCCTCAATTTCCTCTTCGTCGAAGACATCTCCTTCGCCCTTCGGAGAGGGGGTTAGGGGGTGAGGCTCTTGCGCGTAGCGCTTCCTCATCCGATAGATATGGAAGGTGTTGAGCGCTTCTATCACACCATAGAAAATAAAGCACCAGCCGATAGCGAGTAGCGGGAGTGCAGCAGCATCCAACGGCTTGATCATGAACAGAATGGCCACCAGTAGCGTGATACACGGGAATACCCAATATATAAAAGGTATCGTGCTATACTGGCGGGCGTGAGCAAGACTGAACAGTTGGTTGATGGCTCCCAGGATTAGAATCGCGCCCAACAGGTACACAGTATAGGTGATAAAGGTTTCAGGCATGAGTGCCAGGAACAAACCTAAAATCATGCTCCCCAACCCTACGATGGGGAAGAACGGTTTTCGTTGGATGATTTCATTTCCCTCCGCATCAAACATCGGTGTGGCATTCTTGATGCGCTTGCTTTCCACATAATACACCACGCAGGAAATCAATCCCGACATAAAGAACAGAATACCGATGCAGCGGATGAGCCACGTCATCATGGCCTCACGATACATGATGAGCAGTACGCCTACAGCGATGGCGATGACTGCGCGAAGGATGGAACTTTGAACGACTTTCATGAACTGTTTGTTTTTTCAGTTTTTTACGTAAATCTGTGCAAATGTATAAAAAACTTTCGCTTGCAGCAAGTTTTTTAAGTTTTTTACTATTATCTTTGCCACAAAAATCAGAAGCGATGACGACACTCTATTTAGTAAGACATGGTGAAACGGTTGACAACCAGCGGCAAATCATGCAAGGACAGACACAAGGAAAACTCAATGAAACGGGTATCCGACAGGCCGAGGAACTGCGCGAGAAACTGGCTGGCGAAGGAATCGATGTCTATGTGTCGAGCGACCTGTACCGTTCTATCGAAACCTGCCGTATCATCATGGGAGAAGGGGCGAATATGATTACCACTCCCTTGTTGCGCGAACGCGACTGGGGCGGCTTTACAGGACGGTATATTCCCGAACTGAAAGATGAGGTGTGGCCAGATGATATAGAAACACTGGACGCATTGAAGAAGCGCGCCCAGTGTTTTTTGAACTTTATAAGAGAGAGTTATCCCGAATCGAAAGTATTGGCTGTCGGACACGGCATCATCAACAAAGCTATTCAGAGTGTGTATTTCGATAAACCGATGAATGAGGTGCCTCGTATGATGAATGCCGAAGTCCGGGTATTGATGCTTTAACTACGACCCCTTCCTAACCTCCCCAAGGGGGAGGAACATTCTCCCTCCCTCAACAGGGAGGGCCGGGGTGGGTCTTTACCTTCTTCCACCGAAGCCTCCACCGTGGCTTCCTCCACCGTGGCTTCCTCCACCATGACTGCCGCCGCCGAAGGAACCGCCGCCTCTGCTGCCACCTCCGTGACTGCCGCCACCGAAGGAACTACCGCCTGAACGACTTCCTCCACCGAAAGAGCTGCCACTTGAGCGTGTGCTGCTGCCACCGGAATGGCTACCGCCGAAGGAACCGCTGCTTGGACGACTTCCACCACCATAGGAACTACCGCTACTAGGACGACTTCCACCACTGTAGGAGCTGCTGCCGCCTGGGCGTGTGCCGCTCGAAGAGCCTGAACTCGGAGTGAAGGAGTGGGATGGGGTAGAGTGGTTATAGCTGCTGCCGCCGCGATTGCCGAACGAAGAGCTGCTGCCTGGTGTGCTCTTGGTTACGGTCGTGCGGGTAGAACTCTCACGATTGCCGGAGCCGCCAAATCCTCTTGTTCCCTGTGAGCCTCCGTAGGAACCGCCGTGATTACCGCTGCCGAAGGAGCTGCCGCCACGACTGCTGCTACCACCGTAACTATAGGTGTCGTTGTGGTTGCTGCCACCGTTATAGTTATGGTTGTGGTTACCGCCGCCATTCGGGTTGCCACCAGGACGGTTGCCGCCACCGTGTCCGAAACTGCTGCCGCCGCGTGAAGACATACTGCCGAATCCGCGTCCGCGATAGTCGTGGTTGTGGGTGTTCTTGTCAAAACCGTGCTTGTAGTGGCCACGACTGTGACCGTCTCTCATGCCTACATGATGGTCTCTTGGACGTCCTGGAGGAGGTCCCCAGCTGCGGCCATGATACCAAGAGCGACCGCCGTTGTGGTGCCAACTGTGACCGCCATAGTAGCTATAGTAGAAGTACGGACGACCGAAATAGTAGTAGTCGCGATAGGGGTAGCGGGCATAGATGCCGAAGTGCCAGTAACCTGCGTCCCAGTAAAGGGGGCGATAGAAGTAGCTGGCTGCGCAATATGCTGCATACTGCCAATCGAGCAGAATATAACTGAAGTCAAGGTTACGATGCGTCCAGTAGGTTCCATACAGGTCGTCGTAGCTGTTGACACTCATCAGATAATCGAGGTTTATCTCGTAGGCGGCCTCGTACTGATCCTCTGTGAGGTTCAGCTCGTATGCCATCTTGTCCGTAAGGAACAAGGCTTGCTTACGTGCCTGCTCGTAGCTCATGGCATTGGCCGATACTGTCATCATGAACAGCGCTGTCAGGGCAAATATAAACTTCTTCATAATTGTATGTATTTGAGGGTTAATATTCAATTATTACCTTTTCACGTTGCAAAATTGCGAAGAAAATAATACCTTTGCAAAGGATTTTCCCTAATTCGGTGGGGGATTTCCCTACAATAAAAGCCGGAAGGTATCGTTATATATATAATAATGTACGCGAACAATATGAAAAAACTAATATTAGCGGGACTTGCATTCCTCTCAGCGATAAATGTCTTTGCGCAGTACGATGAGGATAATGCGAAGTCTCCGATGAAGCCGTTCGAACAGGTAGAGTATAAGGTGGAGATGCAAGGAAGTTTCTCGAATGGGAAAACTCCCCTGTGGCTCAATGCCAACAAATACGGTCTCAGTTCGCTGGAGAAGAACAACGGTTACTTCCGTGCAAGTGTCATCCGTCCGTTGGAAGCCGACGAAGACCGCAAATGGGGACTGGGCTACGGACTCGACCTTGCAGTGCCCGTCAACTATACCAGTAAGTTTATTGTCCAGCAGGCCTACGTGGAAGGACGTTGGCTACACGGTTCCTTGCTCATTGGTGCCAAGGA
>CADBAP010000070.1 GCA_902792685.1 uncultured Prevotellaceae bacterium | reverse complement strand
ACCTATAACATCATCGAAGTATTCTGAAAAATCTACTTCCGCTTCCTTGTAGGGCAAGGCTACTTCTTCAAAACTATCTATTCTGTCAAGGGCATAGTGCCCATAAGAGTCATAGCCTTTAGCCTGAGCAATGAGGTACCAGCGGTCGTTGTACTGCTTCAGGTGATAAGGATAGACGGTGGTAGTTATTTGAGATTTTCCGTATGGTGTGTATCTCAGCTTCAACACACGCTTGGTCAGTATTGCCTGCAACAGCTTGCTGAAATGACTAAGACCTGTATAGTCGAGATTGGTTTGGAATGATACAACAGGTGAAGATTCGCCATCAAACAGGCCGCCTTCAATCTGCATCAGAATGGTGCGCACCCAGTCGTAGAGCGGTTCGCCCTCAAACTGCTGCAACACATAGATTGCGCCCTCTATCTTGTTTCTTTCCTCATCGTTCATACGGAACAGCGGCAGTGAGTATTCTGTATCGGTATAACGATAGAGGCGTTGCTTGCCGCGTTTCAGCTTCTCATTGAGACGGATGCCGTAGGGAGGCATCTGAAGATTGGAAATGTCATTCTGCACAGTACGCTTGGAAACTCCTTTCACAATGTCGAGTTCTTTCAGCAATGCCTTGTTACACTCATCAACGAGGTCGTCGATGGTGTATTCCCTGTATCTGTTCCTGAAACATTTGTTCAGAACCTGGTATCGTAGCAGTACTTGTTTGTCAACCGGCATAGCGTCTCTTCTTTGTCTTTCTTCGTATTGGGCGCTAAGTTACATATTTTTTCTGATTCCGCAAAATTATTAAAAGGAAAAAGCAGGGATCAATAAAAAAGGAGGGCAAAGATTTTAAATGGTTTTGTACCATTGTACCGTTGTACCATTGTACCATTATACCAAATGAAAGATGAGGTCAAAAGTCAAAGGTCAAAGGACAAAGGTCAAAGGGCAAGGGACTGGTCTTTTCCATTTTTCCGAAGAAACTTTTGGTAGTTTATAAAAAAGGATATACCTTTGTCGGCGAAATGGGGCATTAGCTCATCTGGCTAGAGCGTTTGACTGGCAGTCAAGAGGTGACGAGTTCGAGTCTCGTATGCTCCACACACCACGACTTTAGGGCATCCTAAGGTCGTTTTTTTATGAGAATTAATATCACAGAGATATGATAGAAAATTAGTCTATTCGCCTAATAAAATCACAAAAAAGGATGTTTTTCCAAAAGATTTTGTATTTTTGCACAGATTATGATACTGAAATACGATGTATTGGTAATCGGAGGAGGTCACGCAGGCTGTGAAGCAGCTACGGCTGCTGCTAACATGGGTGCGAGGACCTGTCTGGTTACGATGGATATGAACAAGATCGCACAGATGTCGTGCAATCCTGCTGTAGGCGGCATTGCCAAAGGACAGATTGTGCGTGAGATAGATGCCTTGGGCGGATATATGGGACTGGTGACTGACGCCACAGCGATACAGTTCCGTATGCTGAACCGTTCGAAGGGACCAGCCGTATGGAGTCCGCGTGCCCAGTGCGACCGTGAGAAGTTTATCTGGGAATGGCGCCGTGTGCTCGACCAGACAGACAACCTAGATATCTGGCAAGACCAGGCCGAAGAACTGCTGGTGGAGTCAGCGGGGGAAAAGCGCGTCATCGGCGTGAAAACCATCTGGGGTGTGGAGCTGGAAGCCAAAAGTGTCGTCATCACAGCCGGCACGTTTCTCAATGGTTTGTTGCATGTAGGACGCAAACAGATTCCTGGTGGGCGTATTGCTGAACCGACGGTAAGAAATTTTACAGAAAGTATTACTGCCCAAGGCATTACGACCAGTAGAATGAAGACGGGGACACCCGTTAGAATAGATAAAAAATCCGTACATTTCGAAGACCTTGAGATACAGGAAGGAGAGAGCGATTACCACCAGTTTTCGTATATGGGACCGCATCGGGTGCTGAAGCAACTGCCCTGCTGGACGTGCTATACGAACAAGGCCGTTCACGACACGCTGCGTGGAGGTCTCGCCGACTCTCCCCTCTTCAACGGACAGATCCAGAGCACAGGTCCGCGCTACTGTCCCAGCATCGAGACGAAGCTGGTGACCTTCCCAGACAAAGACCAGCATCCGCTGTTCCTGGAGCCGGAAGGCACCGATACCAACGAGATGTACCTGAACGGTTTTTCTTCGAGTATGCCTATCGACGTGCAGCTGAATGCCATTCACCACATCCCTGCCCTTCGTGATGCCAAGATATACCGTCCTGGCTATGCGATAGAATACGACTATTTCGACCCCACCCAACTGAACCACACGCTGGAGTCGAAGGTGGTTGGCGGATTGTTCTTTGCAGGACAGGTAAACGGCACCACAGGCTACGAGGAGGCTGGCGGACAAGGAACGGTAGCCGGCATCAACGCCGCCCTGTATGCCGGTGCTGCAGGAGGCGACGGCACGACAGCAGATGCATCATTCGTCATGAAGCGCGACGAGTCGTATATCGGAGTGCTCATCGACGACCTGGTGACCAAAGGCGTGGACGAACCTTACAGAATGTTCACCTCCAGAGCGGAATTCCGCATCCTGCTGAGACAAGACGATGCGGATGCACGACTGACAGAACGCGCCTACCAGATTGGTCTTGCCAGCCGTCAACGCTACGACTGGTGGCTGGAGAAGAAGGAGCGGATCGACCAGATTATCGAATTCTGTGAGCAGACATCTGTCAAACCCAGAATCATCAACGGCTTCCTGGAATCATTGGGCACTGCCCCACTCCACGGATCGGTGAAGATAGCAGACCTGATTGCCCGTCCGCAAATCAGCTTCCAGAACCTCAGCGAACAGCTGCCCTTATTAAAAGAGGTATTGCTGGCGTCGCCAAACAGGACGGAAGAAATTGCGGAAGCAGCAGAGATCAAACTGAAATACAAAGGATATATCGAACGCGAAAGACTCTTTGCAGAGAAGATGCACCGTTTGGAGGACATCAAAATCAAAGGGCGCTTCGACTATGCAAGCGTCCACGACCTGTCAACAGAGTGCCGTCAGAAACTGGAACGCATCCAGCCGGAGACACTCGCCCAGGCCAGCCGTATTCCTGGCGTAAGTCCCAGCGACATCAACGTGCTGCTGGTGCTGCTGAAGAGATAAAACGGCAGATGTTTCACGTGAAACAATCAACATGTTTAACCATCCATAACACACTGAAAATGAACCAGAAGTTATTATTAGACAACCTGCGTTGCATTCCCGATTTTCCACAGAAGGGAATCAATTTTAGAGATGTAACGACCCTCTATCAGAGCGGCGAGTGCTTAAAGGAAATGACCGATGCCCTGTATGAATTATACAAGGATAAAGGCATCACCAAGATTGTGGGTATCGAGAGCCGAGGCTTTATCATGGCGAGTGCGCTGGCCACCCGTTTGGGTTGCGGTGTTGTACTGGCAAGAAAACCAGGCAAGCTCCCCTTCACCACCATCAAGGAGTCGTTCTCTAAGGAATATGGTGTTGACACGATTGAAATGCACATCGACTCCATCACCCCAGATGATGTGGTTCTGATTCACGACGACCTGCTGGCTACTGGCGGAACCGCGAAAGCAGCCTACAAACTGGTACAGCATTTCCACCCGAAGCAGATTTACATCAACTTCATCATTGAGATCAGAGATGAAGGACTGCACGGCAGAGATGAGTTTGAAGGTATCGAACTGACGACGTTGATCACAATTTAAAAGGAAGTTATAGGTCTTCGACCCAGGAAGTTAAAATGGGAGTTAAATTGGGAGTTATTGACCTTTGGTCTAGGACATCAGTTTTTCTAATTGCAGATTCTGCCGTCCACGAGGGGAGCGAGTTAACTTCCACTTTTACTTCATTTTTTAATTCCACGAGCGGGGCGAGTTGACTTCCACTTAGAATATGTTCCACGTGAAACAAAAGCGTCGGAAACTCCTTTAAACAAAGCATTTGGCATGAAACGGGAAGACGACGACAAACGGTTGGCACACTTGAGAAACATTGTTGCAAGTTTGCCACACAAGCCAGGCACCTATCAATATTATGATGAAAACCACACCATCATTTATGTTGGTAAGGCGAAGGACTTGAAGAACCGTGTGTCGTCGTATTTCCATAAAGAAGTAGATCGGTTCAAGACAAAAGTGCTGGTCAGCAAGATATGGGACATCAGTTATTCGGTGGTCAATTCCGAAGAAGATGCGTTGCTGATGGAAAACGAATTGATCAAACAGTACCAACCCAGATACAACGTTTTGCTGAAAGACGGCAAGACCTACCCCAGTATCTGTATCACCAAAGAGTATTTTCCGCGTATTTTCAAGACCAGAACCATCAACAAGAAGTTTGGCACTTATTACGGACCCTATAGTCATATCGGTTCGATGTATGCCATCCTGGAATTGATTCAGAAGTTATATAAACCGCGAACGTGCCGTTTCCCCATTACAAAGGAAGGAATCGAACAAGGGAAATACAAAGCGTGCCTGGAATATCACATTCATAACTGCGAAGGGCCGTGTATCAACAAACAAAGTTATGAGGATTATCAGCGCAATATCGCACAAGCCAGAGAGATTCTGAAAGGAAATACACGTGAAATCGGAAAAGCCATCTATCAGGAAATGCAGGAAAAAGCGGCACTTTTGCAGTTTGAAGAAGCCGAAATCCTGAAGAAACGGTTCCTTTTACTCGAAAGTTTCGTTGCCAAAAGTGAGGTGGTGAGCCATACAATTGACGATGTGGACGTGTTCAGTATCACCGATGATGATATTCAAAAGAACGCATACATCAATTACATACACGTTAAAAACGGAGCCATCAATCAGAGTTTTACTTTTGAATACAAGCGAAAACTCGATGAAACGGATGAAGAACTGCTGACTGTTGCTATTCCAGAAATACGAAAACGCTTCCAAAGTGATGCGAAAGAGCTGATAGTTCCGTTTGAAATGGAATGGAAGCTGAAGGATGTTACCTTCCTGATTCCCCAACGAGGCGATAAGAAAAAGCTGTTGGAGTTATCCGAAATGAACGGAAAACAGTATAAGTTCGACCGATTAAAGCAGGCAGAAAAGCTGAATCCTGAGCAGAAACAAACGCGTTTGATGAAGGAACTGCAAGAAAAGCTGCACCTTCCCAAACTGCCCTACCACATCGAATGCTTCGATAATTCCAATATTTCCGGTAGTGATGCCGTTGCCGGATGTGTCGTTTTCAAGGGCATGAAACCCTCGAAAAAGGACTATCGCAAATACACGATTAAGACTGTAGAGGGTCCCGATGACTACGCCAGTATGCAGGAGGTAGTAGGACGGCGCTACAGCCGGATGATAGAAGAGGGTACTCCCCTACCCGATCTGATTATCACAGACGGTGGAATCGGACAAATGAATGTGGTTCGCGAGGTTATCGAAGACCAATTACATCTGTCTATTCCCATCGCAGGACTGGCCAAAGACAACCGTCACAGAACCAATGAACTGCTATACGGATTTCCGCCACAAGTGGTCGGTTTAAAGACAGACAGTGAACTCTTCCACCTGTTGACACATATCCAGGACGAAGTACACCGCTATGCGATTACCTTCCATCGTGACAAACGATCGAAACACGCCTTACATTCCATCTTAGACGAGGTGAAAGGCATCGGTCCCAAGACACAGGAAGAACTGATTAAGAAACTAAAGAGCGTAAAACGCATACAAAAAGCTGATTTACAAACACTTATCTCGATTATCGGGGAAGCAAAGGGAAAAGTAGTCTATAATTTTTTTCATCCAAATGATTTGGATATCAAATAATTATCGTATCTTTGTCATCTGAGAATCAACTATGATGCCATGAAAATCGTCATTCAAAGAGTCGCACATGCCAGCGTAACCATCAACGGAAGCGTGAAAAGCCGCATCGGAAAAGGCTTTCTGCTGCTGTTGGGCGTTGCTGACGGTGACACAAAGGAAGACGCTGACTGGCTGGTAAAAAAGGTAGTTGGACTACGCGTTTTCGACGATGAGAACGGCGTGATGAACCGCAGTATCATGGAGGTTGACGGAGAAATCCTCGCCATCAGCCAGTTTACCCTGCTGGCAAGCTATAAGAAAGGCAACCGTCCCAGCTATATCCATGCTGCCAAACATGAAATATCCATTCCGTTATACGAGTATTTCTGTCAGAAAATCAGCGAAGAAACGGGTAAAAACATCGGTACGGGCGAGTTTGGAGCCGATATGAAGGTGGAACTGCTCAACGACGGACCTGTCACCATCTGTATGGATACGAAGAGGAAGGAATAGGAGACCCACCCCTACCCCTCCCTGTTAAGGGAGGGAGCAAAAAACGATAGATAGATAAATAAAATGACAATCAAAGAAGCGCAACAACAAGTAGATCAGTGGATTCAAGAATATGGAGTCCGCTATTTCTCAGAACTCACCAATATGGCTGTTTTGACAGAAGAAGTGGGTGAGTTGGCGCGCGTCATTGCCAGACAGTATGGCGATCAGAGCTTTAAGGCAGGCGAAGAGCCTAATTTGGGCGAAGAAATGGCTGATGTACTATGGGTGTTGATCTGTTTGGCCAACCAAACCGGCATCGACCTGACGGAAGAGTTGAAGAAAAGCTTTGAAAAGAAAACAAAACGCGATAAAACCAGGCATTTTAATAACGAGAAACTTAATCAATAAATTAGTATTAGTAACTTAAAACCTTAGTATTATGGCAGAAAATCACAATCATCCAGAGTTGAAGAGCAAGATTGAACAAGCCCTTAGCAAGTACAACTGCGAAGTAAACGATGCAGAAGTTGCTGCAGCAGTGAAGAAAATCATTGAAGAGAAAGTGCCAGAGAACAACACCGACGAAGTGAAGCGCTTCATGTTCGGTAGCATCTGTCTGACCACGCTGACTACAGTGGATTCAGCAGAGAGCGTACTGCAGCTGGTAGAAAAGGTCAACAAGTTTGCCCACGAATACCCTGCAATGCCGCACGTTGCAACCGTTGTCACCTACCCTCGTTTCGCTAAACTCGTGGCCCAGTCACTCGAAGTAGATGGCGTTATTCCTACCGTTGTCAGCGGTGCCTTCCCCTCTTCACAGGCCCTGTTGGAAATCAAGGTAGCAGAAACCGCTATGGCTATTCGTGACGGTGCTACAAACGTGGATATCGTCATGCATGTTGGCGAATTCCTCGCTGGTGACTACGAGACCGTTTGTGAAGAAATCCAGGAGCAGAAAGCAGCCTGTGGCGAAGTGCCTATGAAGGTGATTCTGGAAACTGGCGATTTGCGCAACGGATCAGACATCAAGATTGCATCACTCCTGTCTATGTATGCTGGTGCTGATTACATCAAGACTTCTACAGGTAAGGAGAAGGTCAGCGCTACACCAGAAGCTGCTTACATCATGTGTCAGGCTATCAAGGAATACTACGATGAAACCGGCATAATGGTTGGTTTAAAGCCCGCTGGCGGCATCAATACCGTAACGGATGCATTGACCTACTACACCATCGTGAAAGAGGTTCTGGGCGAAAAATGGCTCACCAACTACTATTTCCGCTTGGGTACCAGTCGTTTGGCCAACCTTATTCTGAGTGATCTGGAAGGTAAGGAAGTGAAGTTCTTCTAACAATTCCTTTGGATTACATACTCCAAGAAGGCAGTCAAGGCATCCTTGATTGCCTTTTGTTTGATATATCCATCAATGAAACAACGTGCTTCCTGAGCAATCACCTGCATTTTCTTTTCGGCATACTCTATCCCACCCTTTCTTTTCGTAAAATCGACTAATACAGCGATTTCATCGGGTGTTATCGTACCCATTTTAACCTTTTTTGCAAGCGCGTTCATCGCCTCATCGTGCGTTTGAGTGAGTGCGTAGATAGCCGGCAACGTCAACTTGCCTTCTGTCATATCATTGCCTGTGGGCTTCCCTATTTCCTTGGAATCATAGTAATCGAAGATATCATCGCGAATCTGGAAAATCATTCCGATGTTCTGACCGAACTTTCTTGCCTGCTGAACGGCCTCGTCAGAAGCACCTGCAGACAAGGCTCCGATGCCGGCACAAGTCTCGAACAATGCTGCTGTCTTACGTTTGATCACCTCGAAATACACCTCTTCAGATATCTCCTGACGGCTGATAGTCGTCAGTTGCAGGATTTCACCATCTGAAAGTGTTCGTCCCAACTGTGCCAAATCATGTACGATACGTTCTGAATGCGTATAAGATACTGATAACAAGGCTGTAGAAAGGATGTAATCGCCTACCAAAACAGCCACCTTATTATCATAGTTGGCATTGACGGAAGCCTGTCCGCGACGCTCGTCACTTTCGTCAACGACATCATCATGCACCAAAGAAGCCGTGTGTAGCAGCTCTAAACCTACAGCTGCATGTTGTGTTACTTGGGTGATTTGTCCGAAACTCTTCGCCAGCAACAAGATCAAAATAGGTCGCATACGCTTCCCACCACGCTGTCTGATGTGTTGAAGAGCCTGCGACAACAAACCTTCATCATGTGACAGCGATTGGTTGAAAAGTTCGATGAATTCGGACAATTCTGCTTCAATCGGTTGTTTAATCTGCGAAAGAAAATCCATGTTTTCTTGAAATTTGTGACAAATTTACGCATTTTATCGGGAAATATGCCAAAAATTTCGTAATTTTACACTTTGAAATCTAAATGTTACAACTTTCCATCTTACGATTGTTATGGACAAACTGTTTTTACTTGACGCCTACGCACTGATTTATCGGTCTTATTATGCCTTTATCAAGAACCCGCGTATCAACTCCAAAGGTCTGAATACATCAGCTATTCTGGGCTTCTGTAACACCCTCCACGAGATACTCTCCAA
>CADBAP010000069.1 GCA_902792685.1 uncultured Prevotellaceae bacterium | reverse complement strand
TCAAATCGCTTAAATTCCATAAAATATATCAGCTGATAAGCCAAAAGTTGAAAACAGTGAATCGACCTTATCATGATATAAGTGGTGCTGAGAAAACTGATATCTGATATCTGAGTCACTTGTAAGCGGCGCTAAGAAAACTGTAAACTGTAATTCTGTAACAGAAGATGGAAAGCGGCGCCTATAAAACTGAATACTGAATAACTGAATACCCTTAATGCACTATTTTGTTGAAATGTATTTACACCAACACAAAAAGCTGTCTTATGCCTTCGAAAGAAATGTAAAATCGTAACCGTTTGATTATAAGTCGGTTGGAAAATATAACGTTTTAAGTTGCGAAAGGTATGCTTTTACACGACAAAACCTATGCTTTTGCTCGGTAAAAGGTGACCTTTTGGAAGGCAAAAGCATAGGTTTTGAAAAGCGAAATGTATGGTTCGCTCTATTTTAATGGGTGTTGAGACTGAACTTACGCCCCGTCAGCTTCTGCAAATGACCCAACACATAGAACGGTCGTTGGGACGCCGCAAAAATGTAAATTGTAATTTGTCAAATCGTAAATATGTTGACCGCCCCATTGATATCGACATCTTGCTATACGATGACCTCACCGTCGATGAACCAGACCTGAAGATTCCCCATCCATTGATGTACGAGCGCGAGTTTGTCATGAAGCCGTTGAGGGAAATAATGGAAACCCCGTGAGCATTGGAACTTACCCCATTGGAATGGAATTACTTTTTTGTAATGTCTTAAGCCATTCGGCACATTCATCAGCAAGTAAAGCTATCAGTTTCATGTAGTAGGTGTTCAATTCTGCCGTTGTTTTCTTGTTCAATCCTGCCATATTATGCTGTATAGACAGTAGGATTCGAAGCATACTGCGAGTAAACTGTTCATCGTCAAAATAACTAATGAGTGCAACGATATGCTTGTAAGGACAAAGACGGTGTCCACATTCCCAGGCATTGTAGGTTGCTTGCGATATATCAAGAGCAAAAGCAATCTGCTCTTGCGTTACACCTTTTCGCTGCCGACTTTGCAAAAGAGCCGAAGAGAAATCATAGAGCATGTTCATTTTGCACCTCCTTTCAGATAAAAGGGCATAAACTCGTCAGGTTCGCTTACGCTGATTGCAATTGGCAAACCTTTCGTCCGATAAATCAAAAATACTTTTTTTGCATCGGTAACGTATGAACGGAAAGTGCCAATGCCTTTCGCTCTAAACAAGCCTATATGCTTGGTTTTAGTGAACCCACATCTTTCTACAGATATTTCAAGCGTGCCACAGGCATGATCGCAAAACAATACCGCGATACCGTTTCTTAAACCCTTACATTCATCCTGCCTGTTCTCATTTGTCCTTATGAAATGAATCATTCAGTATCTCATCGATGATATACGACGGACGATGCTTGACTTCGTTGAAGATGCTGCCGATATAGACGGCGATGATGCCCATGATCATGATCATGACTCCTGCAATAAACCACATGGAAACGAATAGGGTGGCCCAACCGCTGACAGGCTCGTCAACGATCAGGGTCTTGATCATCAGGGCGATGGCGCCGATGATGGCAGCCAGCGTGATGAAGATGCCGAAATAGACAATGAGGCGCAACGACTTGGTGGAGAAATTGACTGCTGTTGTCACTGCCAGCTCGATGCGTTTCTTGATGGAATACGACGATTTCTTTCCGTCGGTTCTTACTGCATGCTCCACGTCCACCGTTGCTGTCTTGAAGCCCACCCATTGACTCATCAGCGGATAGTAGCGTTGGTAGTCGCCCATTGATCCCATTGCCTTGATGACCTTCTTGCTGAAGAGGGCAAATTCGGCAACAGACTCGTCCTGCTTGGTGTCGGTGAGAAATCCCATCAGTTTATTGAATACGTGGGAGCCTTTGGTCATGAAGAACGTATCAGGACGATGACGACGAGTGGCAAAGACGATGTCGTAACCCTCCTGGGCTTTCTGATAGAGATCGCGGATCTGTGTGGGAGGATTCTGCAGGTCACAGTCCAAGGTGACGACGTAGTCGCCTGTTGCGGTGTCGTAGCCGGCATTCAGCGCACTCTGCTGTCCGAAGTTACGACTCAGGAAGACGCCTTTCACATGTTTGTCCGCTGCACAGATGTCGCGGATAATCTCGCGACTGTTGTCAGGGCTGCAGTCTTCTACCAGTATAATCTCATAACTGTCAGTCAGTCGGCTGACCGTTTCTGTGATTTGTGCCACGAGTTGCCGTAATAGGGTGGGTGCTCCGTAGCAAGGGCTGACAATAGATAGCTTCATCTCTTGAACTCTTAAACGCTTGAACTCTTAAACTTTTCTGTTTGCAAAAGTATGAAAAAGAAATGGATAATTCACAACTGACAACGGAAATGTTCACTTTTTGATACTACTGACCTGTCATTTCAGAATAAATGTGTAATTTTGCAGCCATGAAACAGATTCTTTTGTTTTTCAAGAAGCCGTTTTTCAGCGATTATCGCACACTCTTCGGCTTGTGGATGCTGTTGCCCCTCGTGGCATTTATAACGAAATTAAATCCTGCACGTTGCAATAACTATTTCATCTATCGAGGTTCTTTCTGGAATGCGGTAAGAGGGTGGAATATATACATGGAGAATCCTGCCGAATATGCTGACTGTCACCATTACGGACCGTTCTTCTCGTTGCTCTTCGCACCTTTCTCCATCGGTCCTTATTGGATAGGACTGCTGTTGTGGGGCTTTGCACTGACGCTGTTCCTTTACTGGGCTATCCGCCAGTCGGCATTTTCGAAATTCCAACAGGTGTTCATTTTGTGGTTCTGTGCTAACGAGTTGCTGAATGCGCTTTTCATGCAACAGTTCAACATCGCCATCTGCGCCACGCTTCTCCTGGCTTTCTGGCTTATTGAGAAAGAGAAAGATTTCTGGGCCGCGTTCTTCATCATGCTGGGCACCTTCGTCAAGTTGTATAGCGTCGTAGGACTGGCGTTTTTCTTCTTCTCGAAGCATAAGAGAAACCTGGTGCTCTCAATGCTGTTCTGGGCTGTGGTGATGTTTGTGGCTCCTATGCCTTTCTTTCATGGGTGGGATTATATCGTCGGCCAATATGGTGAATGGTATCATAGTCTGATCATCAAGAACGGAACCAATCAGTTCTCCCCCTATCAGAACCTCTCGCTGTTGGGTATGGTCAGGAAAATCACCGGTTGCGCCACCTACAGCGACCTGTGGCTCATCATACCTGGCTTGATACTCTTCGCATTGCCTTATCTGCGTTTCTCACAGTATAAGCATCTGGCCTTCCGTCAGACGATATTGGCATCGGTACTGATGTTCATCATCATGTTCAGCACGGGTTCTGAAAACAGCGGCTATATCACGCCGATGATTGGCGTTGTGATATGGTATGTGGCTGCTCCGTGGAAGCGTAGCAAGTGGGATGTTGCACTGATGGTATATGTGATGATATTCTGCAGCTTCGCCCATTCCGACCTCTTCATCCGTCCGCTCCGCGACGGCTTGATACGTCCCTATGCCCTGAAGGTATTGCCGATAACGGTGGTATGGCTGAAACTATGCTATGAGATGATGACGAAAGACTATGCTCCGCAAGAAAGCAACACCATTTCTCCTACCATCCGGACTTCCTCGTCTGTCAGTTCGTAGTATAACGGCAGTCGCACCAGACAGTCGCCGTAGTGGTCGCAGTTCACTAACGGTCTCTCCTTATCGCTCCTCTCCTGATAATACTCACTGCTATGCAACGGCAAATAGTGGAATGTTGTCTGTATTCCACGCTCCTTCAAGCGGGTCATCAGCTGGGTACGGAAGTCTAACGACGGACAAACCAAATAGTACATGTGGCCGTTGTTGGTGGCATACGATGGGATGAAAGGCAACCGGACGCCTTTTTCCTCTACCTTCCCGCGAAGGATACTGTCGTAGGTTTCCCAGATGTGTATGCGTTTCGCCTGGATATCCTCCATCTGTTCCAGCTGTGCCCAGAGAAACGCAGCGTTCAACTCTGAGGGCAGAAACGAGGAACCGATGTCACACCAACCGTATTTGTTCACCATACCGCGATAGAACTCTGCCCTGTTGGTGCCCTTCTCCCAGATAATCTCTGAACGGCGTACAAAGCGTTCGTCGTTGACAACCAGCATACCGCCTTCGCCGCAGTTGATGTTCTTCGTCTCATGGAACGAGAACGCACCCAGATGACCGATACTCCCTAACGGCTTACCCTTGTAATAGGCATCGATAGCATGTGCCGCATCCTCCACCACCAGCAGATTGTGGCGCTCGGCCAGTGCCATGACGCCATCCATATCACAGGCAACACCGGCATAGTGGACGACAACGATGACTTTCGTGTGCTCATTGATGAGCGGCTCAATGGCTTCAACCGTGACGTTCGGATTATCCTTGCCGCTGTCGGCAAAAACTACCTTCGCCCCTTCACGCAGAAAGGCGATGGCTGACGACACAAACGTATAGGACGGAACGATGACCTCGTCGCCAGGATTCAGCTCACAAAGCATGGCACACATCTCCAGAGCATCCGTTCCTGATGTGGTCAGCAGACACTTCTTAAAGCCGTAGCGCTCCTCGAAGAACGCATGACAACGTTTGGTGAAGTCGCCGTTGCCTGACATCGTCATCGACTGGCTCACCGCTTTGATATATTCAAGTTCTCGCCCACAACAATAGGGCTTGTTAAATGGAATCATTCAATTTTTTTCTGACTTTCGGGGGTCATTGTATTATTCAGTTTTCTTTTTTGCCTTGATTTCTTTGACCACAATGGCAAGGATAGCCAGAATCAGCAAACCAAAGGCAATGTAAGCGATGGTTTCTGTGCGGTCGATGCTCTTGGGGAAGAACGAAAGCACTACCTGATGCTTTCCTGCTGGTACCTTCAGGGCACGCAGGATATAGTTGACGCGTCCCACTTCCGCCTCCTGTCCGTCGATGGTTGCCGTCCAGCCAGGATAGTAAATCTCTGAGAAGACAACGACACCGCCCGTCTTTGCATCTACATCGTAGGTGAGTTGGTTGGGCGCATAATTCTTCAATACCACAGTATTTTGTGAGACAATGGTATCGTTCCCAACAGCAGAAACTCCCTTCCCTTCGGGAAGGGCTGGGGTTAGGCTCTCCTTAAACTGTTTGTCTGCCACAGCTTCGTGGCGCAAATCAATCTTTCCGATCTGCTCAATTTCCTGGTTGGCATCATCCACGAAGTTGACCTTGTCAACAAACCATGCATTGCCGAATGCACTCTTGTTGCGGACAGGCATCTGCTCGCCCTGCATGCTGACAATGAAATACTTCGTGTTCAACATATTCAGCACAGGCAGCACATTCGCCGTATCGGTAATCTCGATCATATCGGCACCTTCCGACATTGCCGTCTTCGACAGGTTCTGTGCCTCTGTAGCGATATAGCGTTCAATCATCTCCTGATAACGGCGCAGCTTAGCTGCATGATAGCCACCGATACTCTTATGATAATAGGAGGTCTCATTCTCATTGAAAGTGTTTGAAGCCAAGTTCATCACACGATAGTCGAGTGTTTTGTCTTTGAGAATCTCCTTGTCAACAGCCGTCATCTCCTGTGGTGCATCGCGCTCACTCTTCGGTACGAACATGCTGTCGTTCAGGTAGCGCTTATCCACTTGCCACATATCAAACAAACAGAGCACCAACAAGCCCGCCACCATATATTTTCCTTGCAGCTTTCCATAGCGGTAAGCCAACAGGAATGCTGTTCCGATAAGGATGATCACAACTGTGCGCCAACAATCGGAGGTGAACATCGCCTGACGCATCTCGCTGATATTCGTCGTAATCAGGTTCAGAACATCTGGCGTCATTCCCTGAATGTTGCTGAACATCTGCAACTCGTCGTCGCGCATGAAATCAAAGAAGGTTGTAGGCATCAGAGCAAAGAGGGTAGCGATACCTGCCGTCAATGCGAAACTTACATACACGTACTTCATCTTCCGCTTCAGTAAGTCAGGCTCGTCCAATAGTTTCTTCAATGTCAGCACGGCCAAGAACGGTATTGTAAACTCGGCAATCACCAGGATGGATGCCACCGTTCGGAATTTCGAATACATCGGGAAGTAGTCGATGAAGAAATCGGTGAGCGGCATGAAGTTCTTGCCCCACGACAACAAAATCGACAGGATGGTGGCTGCCAGCAACGCCCACTTCATCGGACCTTTCACGATAAACAGTCCTAAGATGAACAGCATCATCACGAAAGCACCCACATAGACTGGACCGCTCGTCATCGGCTGTGTGCCCCAATACTGCGGCAGACTATCGTACAAGCCTGGCAGCATCTCCTGAACCTGATAGTCGGCCTTCTTCATCGCCGTCGCATTCTGACTCAACGGCACAGAGGCACCACCCTTGGTATTCGGAATCAGTAACGTCCACGTTTCATCGATGCCGTAGCTCCATTGAGTGATATAGTCGCGCTCCAATCCACTGTCGGTTTGGTTGGCTGTATTCTTCTTCACCAGTTCACTCTTGCCACGCATCGATTCCTTCTGATACTGCCAAGTATGATACAGATTCGAGGCGTTGATGGCAATACCAATCAGCGCCGCTACACCACATACAGCTGTTGCCTTGCCCCATTGGGCTATTTTCTTTTCGCGGATAGCCTGAATCAGGAAGGCAAGCACCATGAAGAAGATGATGAACAGATAGTAATAGGTCATCTGTACGTGGTTCGCATTCACCTCAAAAGCCGCAAACAAAGCTGTCACAAGGAATCCCCACAGCAGTTTTCCACGATAAGCCAACAGCACACCGCCAATCATCGGCGGCAGATAGGCCAGCGCATACACCTTCCACAAGTGGCCTGCAGCAATGATAATCAGGAAATAGCTGGAGAAAGCCCATATCACAGAGCCTAACGCTGCCAGATGCTGACGGAAATCGAAAGCACGCAGCATGATATAAAAGCCCAACAGATAGACAAACAGCAACCACACATTCTCTGGCAGCCATAGATGATAGGCCTTCACAATAGCATCCAGACCACTGGCCGACTTGTATGACGGTGCCGTCTGATAGGTAGGCATACCACCAAACAGCGAGTTGGTCCATCGGGTTACCTCGCCAGTCTCTTTCTGATAGTCAGAAGCCTCTTTGCCGGCACCCACACCAGCCGAAGCATCATGTTGATACAGTATCTTATTCGTGGTGACTGGACCAATGAAATAAGCATACGATATAGCAATAAAAAAGACGATGGCCAACAGATCTGGCAGGCATTTCTTCAATGTTTTCATTGTCGTTTCTTTAAAATTTGCGACAAAGGTATGAAATAATTCATAATGCATCATGCATAATGCATAATTTTTTGTATTTTTGCACGAACAAAACAGCGAAAAAAAGGATGAAAATAGGAATTATAGTAGCAATGGACAAGGAATATGCGCAGTTGAAAGAGATAGCTGCGTCTATTCAGAAACATGAGATTATTTTGGCAAAATGCGGTATCGGAAAGGTGAATGCCGCATTGGGAGCGGCAGAGATGATACGTCAGCATCATCCTGATGTCATCATCTCCAGCGGTTGTGCTGGCGGCAATGGCGACGATATCAATATCCAGGATGTGGTGGTTAGCAGCCAGTTGGTTTATCACGATGTGTATTGTGGCAGAGCCGTCGATGATACAACAATCTACGGACAAGTACAGGGTTTGCCCGCCCGTTTTGAGGCTGATGCGCATCTGTTGGAAGTGGCAAAATCCCTCAACCTTCAACCTTCAACCCTCAACCTTCACCCCGGCCTTATCGTCACAGGCGACTGGTTTGTTGATTCGAGAGAGAAAGCACGTTCTATCATCGAACTGTTCCCAGAGGCTAAAGCCATCGATATGGAATCGGCTGCTATCGCCCAGACCTGCTATATATATAAGGTGCCGTTTATCTCGTTCCGCGTCATCAGCGATATTCCCTTGCGCGACACCGATGCGTCACAGTATCACGATTTCTGGAACACCATTGCCGACCGCTCGTTCCAAGTCACCAAGACGTTTGTCGAAAGTCTGTAATTACGCATTAAGCATTACGCATTAAGCATTAAATTATGGAAGTCATACAAAGTTTTACGATTGACCACACGCATCTGAAGCCAGGTATCTACGTTTCGCGTGAGGATAAAGGGTTTACCACGTTCGACCTGCGCATCACGGAACCGAACAAAGAACCTGCAGTTGCTCCGGCTGCCATGCATAGCCTGGAACACCTGATGGCTACTTGGTTTCGCAACAGCGAAGTGAAAGACGATGTGGTGTATGTCGGACCGATGGGTTGTCTGACGGGAATGTATATCATCATGAAAGACAACGAGACGGCGACTGAAGGAGGGAAATCGGGCGCTTATACCGTTGAGGATATGCGCCGGCTGACCATCGCATGTATGAAGTGGATTCTCACACAGACGGAAGTACCGGCCACACGCCCAGAGGCTTGTGGTAATTATCTGCTTCATGACCTGCCGATGTGCAAGTGGGAAAGTGCGCGTTATCTTGATCGCCTGCAGAACGATTTCCATAGCGAATACACCAAACTACAGATTACGCTCGACGACGGCAAGGTTTTTGCCGATGCATGAAAATAAGAATCCGCAGCCAAATCGGTTGCGGATTCTTCTTGCTCCTTGCTCCTTGTTCTCCCCCACGGGGGAGTCGGAGGGGGGGTTATTCCTTATTCGAACGTTTACGCTCCAAGTGGTCCAGGATAATTTTGCGCATACGCATCGACTTCGGCGTCACTTCTACGTATTCGTCGCCCTTGATATACTCTAAGCATTCTTCCAGACTCAACACGGTCTTCGGAATGATGCGGGCTTTTTCATCAGAGCCGCTGGCACGAACGTTTGTCAGCTGCTTGGCTTTCGTCACATTGATGACGAGGTCGTTGTCGTGAACATGCTCACCAACCACCTGACCGTAATAAACTTCCTCACCTGGGTCGATGAAGAACTTACCACGATCCTGCAGCTTATCAATACTGTAGGCAAAGGCGGTACCCGTTTCCAAAGCAATCATACTACCATTCACACGGCGCTCGAT
>CADBAP010000068.1 GCA_902792685.1 uncultured Prevotellaceae bacterium | reverse complement strand
GTAATCTTCCAGATGGCCTCCATACCGAGTTCTGGATATTCCACGCACTCGATGCTCTTGATGCTGCTCTGTGAGAGGACGGCAGCCACACCGCCGATGGTGCCGAGATAGAAACCGCCGTGCTTCTTGCAGGCATCGGTGACGACATCGCTGCGGTTGCCTTTGGCAATCATCACGAGAGAGGCACCATGATCCTGAAATTCATCCACGTACGGATCCATGCGGTTGGCAGTCGTCGGTCCCATCGAACCGCAGGGATAACCCTCTGGGGTCTTTGCGGGTCCTGCATAGAGGATAGGATGGTCCTTGAAGTACTGCGGCATCTCTTCGCCTGCATCCAGACGAGCTTTGAGCTTGGCGTGCGCAATGTCGCGAGCGACGATAATCGTACCCTTGAGGTTTACACGGGTGGAAACCGGATACTTTGTCAGCTCTGCCCGTACGGCATCGATACCTTTATCCAGGTCGATGACGATACTGTTGGTTCCTTCACCTGGCTTGGCGTATTCAGCAGGAATCAGTTCTGCAGGGTTGCTGTCCATCTTCTCCAGCCAGATACCGTCGCGGTTGATTTTGGCTTTGATATTACGGTCGGCAGAACAGCTGACACCCATACCGATGGGGCAGGAGGCTCCGTGACGCGGCAAACGGATGACGCGGATGTCGTGAGCCATATACTTACCACCGAACTGAGCACCGAGTCCGATCTTGTGTGCTTCCTCCAGAAGCTTGTTCTCCAAGTCGATATCGCGGAAGGCGCGTCCCGTCTCATCACCTGTCGTCGGCAGGTTGTCGTAATACTTGATGGAAGCGAGTTTCACAGTCAGGAGATTCTTTTCTGCTGAGGTGCCACCGATGACGAATGCGATGTGGTAAGGCGGACAGGCTGCTGTACCCAGACTCTTCATCTTTTCCACCAGGAACGGAATCAGTGTGCCTTCGTTCTGGATGGTCGCCTTCGTCATGGGGTAGAAGTAGGTCTTGTTGGCTGAGCCGCCACCTTTTGCCACCATCACGAAACGGTATTCAGCACCCTCGCAAGCCTCGATGTCAATCTGTGCAGGGAGGTTGCAGCGGGTGTTCACCTCATCGTACATATTGATGGGTGCGTTCTGCGAATAGCGCAAGTTGTCCTGGGTGAAGGTGTTGAAGACACCCAGCGAGAGGGCTTCCTCGTCCTCGAAGCCTGTCCATACCTGCTGACCTTTCTCACCATGAATAATTGCTGTACCCGTATCCTGACAGAACGGCAGGATGCCTTTGGCAGCTGTCTCCGCGTTGCGCAGGAACTGCAGGGCTACATACTTGTCATTTTCAGAGGCTTCAGGGTCGTTAAGGATAGCTGCCACCTGCAGGTTGTGCTCGCGGCGCAGCATGAACTCCACATCGTGGAAAGCCTGTTGTGCCAGCAGGGTCAGCGCTTCCGGTGTGACCTTGACGATTTCTTTTCCTTCAAACTCACCGATGCTGACGCCTTCTTTTGTCAGCAGACGATATTCCGTATCGTCTTTGCCCACTTGAAACATTGGGGCGTATTTGAATTCTACTTTTGCCATAATACTTTTAATTAAGGGAGTTCAAGGAGTTCAAGGAGTTCAAGGAGTTCAAGGAGTTCAGGGAGTTCAAGACAATACTTTGCAGAAAATTGGTCCCACAAATACGAATGTCTTGAACTACTTGTATCCTTGTCTTCCTGGACTCCCAGTCTCGATGAAACTCCATGTTACTAATCTTTTATTCCATTATTATTTATGATTCCATTACAATATAAATAAAGCATTTTACTTGCGTCTTCCAACATCTGATGGAGTTCCGAAAACTCGTTATCAGAAACATAGTGGAGATCTCTTGAAAGTAAGATATAGTCTCGGCATTCTTCTATACTACCTTGCGAAATATTCATAAAACGCAATTTATCTGCTTTACCGATTTTCTTATAGCCTTCAGCTATATTGGCTTCAATAGAGACTGCAGCTCTTCGGAACTGAGAAGTTAATCCATAGCGTTCTTCAGTAGGAAAACTTTTTGTAATCCTATAAACAGCTAACACAAAAATATGTGCTTTCTGCCAAGCCAAAACACTTTCAAACTTATAAGTCATAAATAATTATAAACATTTTACTTTCGCAAGCTTCGTTTGCTCTTTGTAGTCAGGGAGTTCATGGAGTTCAAGGAGTTCAGGACATTACCAGCCTCCTTGTCTCCTTGTCTCCTTGTCTCCTTGTCTCCTTGAACTCCTTGTCTCCTTGAACTCAATATCCGAAGATTTCTTCTGTTGTGAGGTGCTTGATCGGACCAATCTTCTGCAACGCTTCGATATCCAGCTCCTTCTCGTCACCGAGGATGATGTAGCGATACTTCTTGTTGGCAACATTCTCCTTCTCGAAGTTCACGATGTCCTGCAGCGTCAATGCACCAAGACCGTTATAGGTCAGCTCGTTTACCTGCTTGTCGAGTCCCAGACGCTTGGAAGAGATATAGGCATTGAGGATGCCCATCTTCGTGGTGCGCTCGCTCGCCAACTGCTTGGTGAGACCTTCTTTCGCGATGCCGAACGCTGTTTCGCTGGTTGGCATCTCGTCGATAATCTCCTTGAAGTGGTTGATGCAGTCCATCATCTTGTCGTTCTGTGTGACGATATGTGCAATGAACAACTCCTTACGGTCTTTGAACATAGGCTGGAAGTAGTAGGCAGCAGCGCTGTAAGCCAGTCCGCGTGACTCACGCATCTCTTGGAATACCACACCGTTCATGCCGCCACCGAAATATTCGTTGAACAAGTCCTGTACGGCATACTCCTCAGGATGCCATCCGCGACCTTCATTATGATAGAGGCGCATGTAGATGTTCTTCGCATCGTAGGGAGCGATGTAAATTTCGTTTTCTGTAGCCAGCTGCTCCAGATACGGCTTGTTCTCAGGAACGGCGGTGAGTTTCTTGGCGGTCTTATGGGTAGCGGTAACAGCGGCGGCAACCTCTTTCTCGCTCATCGGACCATAATACATCACGACGTGCTCGAAGTTACTCATGCCTTTCAGCAAGTCAACGAGCACCTGTGGATCAGTATCTTTCAGTTGTTGTGCCGACATGACATCCGTATTGTTGTTGCGAGGACCTACGGTAGCATAGCTATACAGACGCGAGAAGTTCTGGCTCTGGTTCTTCTTGGCATCAGCACGTCCTTTCTGGATAATCGTCACCAGCTCGTCGTAAGCCTTCTTGTCGGCCTTCGCATTCTTCATGAGGTCTTCCAACAGAGCCATCGCCTTGGTCATGTTCTCACTCAGACCGTTGAGGGTGATGGTGATGTTTTCAGCACCCACATTGACGTTCCAGTCACAGCCCAACTCATAGAACTTCTGCTTGAAGTCAACGGCAGACAACTTGTCGGTACCCAGATACTCCAAGTAGTCGGCAGCGATGTCGTAGCGGTTGTCGGCACTCTTACCAAACTCATAGCGGTAGGCCAGCGTGAACAGGCCGTTGGTGTTGTTCTTCACATAGTAAAGCGGCAGACCCTTCTTGGTCTCCGTGATGGTCATGTCTTTCTGGAAGTCCACGAACTTCGGCTGTATCGGATCCACCTTCGTGTTCTGGATATCCTTCACAAACTGACTCATCTGGTCGCGGTTGGTGGGGATAGGTGTGATAGCAGGCTTGTCAATCTTCTTCTGCAGCGTGTCAACACCCTGTGCCTTGTAAACGGTCACGTAGCCGTTGGTGAAGAAGTTATTGGCGAAATCAACGATTTCCTGTTTGGTAATCTTCGAGATTCGGTCGATAAATCCCACTTTATTCTGCCAGTCCTCATCGTTGATGAAAGCATCGACATACATGTCGGCACGTCCGCTGTTGCTTTCCAACAGAGCGTAGTAGGAACGTTTCTTGTTGTTGATAATGCTGGGCAGCAGGTTGTCAGGGAAGTCACCCTTCTTCAACTTTTCGATCTCACCAAGCATCAGCTCCTTCACCTCGTCGAGCGTCTGACCCTCTTTCGGTCTGCCCATCAGGAAGAAGGCTCCGTGGTCGTGCAGAAGTTCGGCACCGCCATAGGCAGACTGTACCTTCATGGTCTGGTTCAGGTCGAGGTCGAAGAGACCGGCACGTCCGTTGCTCAGCACGTCTTCCATCAGTTGCAGCGTGTCGGCCTGTGCCTCATTTGCTTGTTTGGCACGCCATCCCATCCAGATTGTCTCAGCCTCCTGACCAATGATGGTCGTATCCTTCGGCTGGGTCAGCGGGGGTAGGGGAGCAAACGTGGGCTGTTTCACATCAGCACCTGGTTTCCACGAACCGAAATACTTGTCGATGATGGCAATCACCTGGTCAGGCTCGAAGTCGCCAGACATACAGATAGCTACGTTGTTGGGCACATACCAATGATTGAAATAGTTCTTGATATTCACAATCGATGGGTTCTTCAGGTGCTCCTGCGTACCGATGGTGGTCTGCAGACCGTATGGGTGGTTGGGCCATAGCATCTTGCAGATGGTGGCAAAGAGCTTGCGGCTGTCCTTTGCAATACCGATATTGTATTCCTCATATACCGCCTCCAGCTCAGTATGGAAACCGCGGATGACCATATTCTGGAAACGGTCGGACTGAATCTTTGCCCAGTTCTCCACTTCGTTGCTGGGGATGTCTTCCGTGTAGCAGGTTACATCGTTAGAGGTATAGGCATTCGTTCCCTGTGCACCGATGGCCGACATCAGTTTGTCGTACTCGTTGGGAATGAAATACTGGGCAGCGATCTGTGAGATACTGTCAATCTCGTGGTATTTCTGTTTGCGCAATGCCGGATCAGTAATGAGGCGGTATTCCTCATAGCGTGCCTGAATCTCATCCAACAGTGGTTTCTCTGCCGCAGGGTTGTTGGTACCGAACTTGTCCGTACCCTTGAACATCAGGTGCTCCAGATAGTGAGCCAGACCTGTTGTCTCAGCAGGGTCGTTCTTACTACCCGTACGTACGGCAATGTACGTCTGGATACGTGGTTTCTCCTTGTTGACAGATAAATACACTTTCAGTCCATTGTCGAGGGTATAGATACGTGTCTGCATCGCATCTCCTGCAAATGACTGATACTTGTAGTCTCTTGTTTGTGCTGTTGCTCCGAGTGCTATCAGGAGGGCAGCAGCTAAGCATTTAAGTCTCATAAATATTTTGTTTTTAGGTTATATCAATGAAATATTGATTTTCGTTCGATTATCGGCTGTGCTAATTAAGCATTATGCATTATGCATTACGCATTGTTCCTCAGTCTTCATAATCAATTTCGTGGTCGAGCTGACTGATGAAGTTGTCGAATACTTCCTGTTCAACATCACCCATAGCGAATTCCTTCTCTGCATCCTTGCGGATTTCAGCAATCCATGCACGACGGGCCTGACGATAGTCTTCGTGGATGAATTCCAGATCTTTCTGTGTGATTTCCGTCAGACCGTAATAGTCAAGGATGATATTATAGGTCCACGTCCACTGGTATTCGCGGAAGTGTTCGTTGATTTCCACGAAGCGGTCGATGATGCCTTTCACGCTGTCGATGTCACCATTCTTGATGTCGTTGATGAGACGCTCTTCCTCGCTGGCGGGGAGCAACAGACCCGACAGGTCGTTCCATTTGCCCAATCCGATCTCAGAGGTAGGCTTCTGGAGGAATCCTTCCTTGACAGCACGTTTCAAGACGGCACCCAGATAGATGCGCAGCGCGATGTCGTAGTATTTGATACCCTTGCGCAACGACGATGCATTGATGATGTACTCGTGGTAGTTGTAGCTCGATACATTATCACCTCCAGCCTGACGCAAGGCCTCAAGAATCTTCTTACCTTCAATAATCTCACCAACGGTAAACGGTGACAGCCAGTCGAAGTTGATGATACTCTTCTTGCTGCTGGCAGCGCGCTTGTCGCGTTTCGGCCATTTCTTGATGTCGCGATACAGACCTACCGTTGTGATGTTACGTCCAGGAACGATATACATCGTCTCACCATAAGCCATCAGATAGGCAAACGGCAGACAACGCATATCAGGATGGTTCATCAGCTTGCCGAAACAGACGGAGAACGCACCGATTTTCGCAGGCATCAGCACGTAGGCACCACTGGCGGTTTTCGTTCCGCGCTCCAAGGTTCCGTAGTGCATCGGTCCCATCTTGTAAGCGTGGTTCGAGAAATTGGTATTGGAACCAGCATTGTAGAATGAGAACTCGCCGCCGATGAGCAGACTGCTCTTGTGGTGGCTGGCTGAGAAAGGACCGCAGAAAGCGGCACACGCCTCACCGTTGGCCATATAGCTGTTGGCAAAGAACAGACTCGCCTCTGCCGTGAATCCGTTGGTAATCTGACAGGCTTCGCCTACGAAGCAGTCCTGCATCTTCACGGAATTAGTGATAGAGCAGCCGTTGCTGATGATGGAGTTCTCGCAGATGACGCCTGTGCCGATATACACGCTGGCGTCTTTCGAACTCATGATGGTACAGTCGCTCAGTCGTGAGGCTCCGCTGATTTCGCAGTCGTCTTTGATCACAGTATTGGTAATCTCCTTCGTGTTGATAATCTTCACGTTGTTGCCAATGGTACCCTGATCGGGTGTGTCGAGTTTGATTTCCTCGTTGACCATCAGGTGAATGGCTTTCTTCAGTTGCTGGTCGTTGAAATGTTTCACCATGAAAGCAGCCAGCTGACTGTTCAACTCGTTGAAGAGAATCACATTGCCGTCGCCCATCTCGTTGAGCACGCTCACCATGTGTCCTTCACCATAGGTAGCTCCTTCGGTGGTTTCCATCGTGCAGATGTTAGAGATATAACAGTCGTTGCCGATAGTGTAGTTATTGATGAAGTTGCCGATTTTCTCTATCAGACAGTCGTTGCCGACGGTGACGTTGCGCAGTGTGGCATCGTTGATACCAGAATGCTTGGTAAAGCCGGCGCTCACCTCTACTTGCTTTTCAAATTCTCCCAGACGGATGTCGCCATAGAACATCACGCGGTGGAAAGAATATGGCTTGAATCGTTCAGCAACTTCTACTCGGTTCCAATCCTCAGCCCAACAGCTGTTGGCTTCCAGAACCATAATCTCTTCTTGTGTCAGTTTTCGGTAGTTATTCATATCAGATCTGTTTATGTTGTTATTATTACTGGGGAGGGTCTCCTTTAACCTTCGATTTCCGGATATAGGAAATCGTTATAGGGGTACTTTTGTACATGCATCTCGCGTACCTTTTTATATAGTACCTCTCGGAACTCGTCAATGTTTTCCTTCTCGCGGGCGGAAATAAACAGGCAGTTCTCATTGAGTTTTGCCATCCAGGTACGCTTCAGTTCCTCCAACGTGATATTCTCTTTCGTGGCAGGAGTCAGGTCGTCGGGTTCTTTCTCCACCCACGTGTAGTTGTCGATTTTGTTGAACACAATCATCGAAGGTTTCTCGGCGCATCCCAAGTCGGCAAGTGTCTTTTCAACGACTTGTATCTGTTCTTCGAAATCGGGGTGGGAGATATCAACCACATGCAACAGCAAATCGGCTTCGCGCACCTCGTCCAGCGTTGACTTGAACGAGTCAACGAGATCGGTAGGCAACTTGCGGATAAAACCGACGGTATCAGCCAACAGGAACGGCAGGTTTTCGACGACAACCTTGCGTACTGTCGTGTCCAATGTGGCAAACAGTTTGTTTTCTGCAAACACCTCACTCTTTGCCAAGAGGTTCATGATGGTTGATTTGCCAACATTGGTATAACCCACCAGCGCCACGCGGATGAGTCGTCCCCTGTTCTTGCGCTGGGTTGTCTTCTGCTTGTCGATTTCCACCAGACGCTGCTTCAACAGGGTGATACGCTGCAGGATGATACGACGGTCCATTTCCAACTGGGTTTCACCAGGACCACGCAAACCTACGGAACCCTTTCCGCCGCCGCTTCCTGAACCGCCGCCCTGACGCTCCAAGTGTGTCCACAGACGTTGCAAACGGGGTAGCATATAACGGTATTGTGCCAGTTCCACCTGCGTTTTGGCATTGGCGGTCTGTGCACGCATAGCGAAGATGTCCAGAATCAAACTCGTACGATCCAGTATCTTCACCTTCAGCTCGTTTTCTATGTTGCGTATCTGTTTGGCTGTAAGCTCGTCGTCGAAAATCACCATACCAACGGGTGATGGGTGATGGGTGTCGGGTGATGGCTCTTGGTTGCTTTCCAACCATTCTTCGTAGGCATCCTCCTGTTGCTTGATGAACTGGCGGATTTCCTCCAGCTTACCTTTTCCGACATAGGTAACCTGACTGGGACCGCCCACACGCTGGGTAAAGCGCTTCACAGTGATAGCGCCAGCTGTGTCGGCCAGAAATTCCAGCTCGTCAAGGTATTCTTTCGTTTTCGCTTCACCTTGTTGGGGGGTAATCAGTCCCACCAGTACGGCGGTCTCCGCTTTAGCCTCGGATATGACGAATTCTTTCATTCTTTTTATTTTAACTTTGCAAAGGTACAAAAAGTCGAGGGCAGAACAAAATAAACCTTGTTTATTTTTTATGCCGAAACAAAATACCTTCGCGATTTCCATCGCAAAGGTACAAAAAGTCGAGGGCAGAACAAAATAAACTGTTTATTTTTTGCATAAAATGTATAATTACACGTAAACGTTTTCGTATTTTTTTTTGAGTAAAATTGCTGTTTTTTTTGATTTATGTCAATTATTTGCCTACCTTTGCAGCGTTGATTTTGGATTTCCAAAAGAACTACAATAAAACTTAAACTGCTGAAACATTCAAAATGTATAAGGTCTCGACGGGATGTCGGGACCTTGTACGTTGATGGATCTCCTATCTCCCAAACGCCTAAACGACCAAACGCCCAAACGACCAAATGTTATTTTTTTTTAATTCTAACAGTTGTTTGATGGCGTTTTTCTCGAAAAAAAGTACTTTTGTGCCCGTAATAAAAAAATAAAATTCATGGAGTTAAAAAGGGAGTTAAAATGGGAGTTATAAACCTTCGGTTTAGGGATTAATGGTCTTCGACCAAGGACGTCAGTTTCTCCATTGGGCAGATTCTATTGTCCACGAGCGTAGCGAGTTAACTCCCATGAACGTAGTGAATTAACTTCAAATTTAACTTCCACGAGCGTAGCGAGTTAACTTCCGATAGTATTTTCACAAAACAAAACACAACCTAATTATGAGACTAATTATTGAACCAGACTATGCGAAAATGTCACAGTGGGCAGCAAACCACGTGATTGAGAAAATCAATGCTTTCAACCCAACACCGGATCGTAAGTTCGTGCTCGGTTTGCCTACAGGCTCTTCTCCTGAAGGAATGTA
>CADBAP010000067.1 GCA_902792685.1 uncultured Prevotellaceae bacterium | reverse complement strand
CCAATCTGTTTCCGGCGGCGGTGGCGGCGGCGGTGGTGCCGGCGGCGGCAGCGCACAGCCTATCGGTACCGGTGGTGCCGGTGGCGGTGGCGGCGGTTCCGGTGCCTGCGGCAGCGCTTGTGCCCAGAGTGCTTGGGTCTATGATGACTTCGGCGATGTAGGTGCTGGTGGCGGTACTGGCGGTATCGGTACCGATGGTAACAACGGAAAAGATGGCTGTACCTTCCATTTCAAGAGTAAAGATAACAGTCCATTTAATGACTTAGATGACATGAAACCCGGTGGTAACGGTGGTGCTGCAGGTGCAGCCAGTGTGGCCAAAGCAGCTGGGGCTGCTACTGCTCCCCAATACACTGTGGACTACTACACCATAGCTACAACATCTTCAAAGGCCAATGAGACCTACAACGTTGGCAGCAGCACGAAGATTACCTTGCCATCGCTGTCTGGTGGCACCAAGGAATACAAGTGGATACTGAGTATCTATGGCCATGCAGCAGGAAACACGACGAGCCACTGTGCCGGTCCGAATACTGAGGTATATAATCCAGGCGACGAAGTTGACCTCAGCAACATCTATGGTGCCATTGAGTTCTGTGCGGTCTATGTAGGTTGCGAGATTGACTGTGAAAGCCATATCAATACATATTGGAATACGGCTTGGGCCTCATACGTGGCAGGTAAATACGCCGTTGTCAGCTTGAAGAACCGCAAGCTCTACAAGGACGGTTACTGGAACACGCTGACCCTGCCGTTCAGCCTCTCGAAAGAGAAACTGCAGAAGACCTGTCTGGCCGGAGCCGACATCCGTACATACAAGAGTGCATCTTGGGATGAAAAAAATAATCAACTGACGATTAACTTCTCAGCCAGCAACGATGGCGAGATTCAGGCCGGCGTACCTTGCCTCATCCGTTGGGGAGAACCTGAAAATGCTCCTGGCGGTGTCATCGAAGATCCTATCTTCACGAATGTCACAGTGGCTATTACCGACCAGTCTGTATTTAAAGATACAGATGCCAACAACCATTACGAAACTGTCTCCAATGGTCTTCGCTTCCAGTCTCTGATTGCACCAGCGCAGGTGGCAGCTAACAGTAGGAATCTCTTGCTCGGTGCAGATAATAAACTGTATAAGCCCGGCAAGAAATTGTGGATTAACGCTACTCGTGCTTATTTCTCATATACCAAGGGAAGCGGTATCGCTATGGCGCGCGAATTTACGATAAACTTTGGTAATGGTGAGCAGATGACTACGGCCATCGACGACATCACGGTGGATGAGAGTATTGAAAATAATGATGAACATACCATACAGGGAATCTTCAACCTCAACGGTCAACGCCTTCATGCTCCCTGCAAGGGTATCAACATCATCAATGGTAAAAAGGTTGTGATGAAGTAAAGTTTTAGTTGTTTTATTTTTTAGGCGAGGCAGACAATTTTTGTTTGCCTCGCTGCCTATATTAGTTATGACACGTACCATTATGACGCGTATCAGGTACCTGTCATCCTTGTCAGTTCAAAAGTGTAGTTTTGCAGCCGTTTTTCGTTTGAAAATAACAATGAAAATGTGACACAAAGAACAAGATGTGTGAATTATGACATAAAAGGAGTTTATATCAGAATTATTTTTTAATTTTGTAGCCAGAATATGAACAAACGAAATAACTAAAAACATAAAATGATGATGAAACAAGCCTTATACGCTCTCGTAATATTGACTTTGACAATGCTCTGCTGTCAGGTATCAGCACAAACCGGCGTACATAAACTGCTGAAGAAAATGAGCACGAAGAAGGACTCCATGGTGGTCAGAGGGGTTGACCGTCGTTATATCGACATCCCGGACCAGCCCTGGCTGATTATGTTGAGAGGCAACATCAGCCAGACCATCGTCAGCATGAAGACCAACGGTAGCGTGCTGGACGAGGAGTACGACAACGACACGCGGCTGGTGACCCGACCGTCGAAGAAGATTGGCTTTAAAGTAGGCTACAGAGGTTGTGGAATCGGCTACATGGTAAATGTTGGTGGCGACAAGGGCACCCGTCTGACCCTCGGCGCTACGGGAAAGTCATACAGCCTCAACGTGCGTTACCACTCGTTCGAGAACAGTCATCCGGACATTGATATGGTAAGTGACCTGCTGACTGAGGAAGACTTGGTGGAGATGAAAAATGTAAAGCTCATCGACCCCATCAAAGTGAAAACCCTTCTGGCTGACGCCTATTATATGTTCAACGGCAAGAAGTTCTCTTATGCCGCAGCCTACAAACAGTCGGTGATACAGAAGCGCTCGGCGGGTTCGCTGATAGTTGGAGGCATGTTCAACTATACGGATATCAACTATGCCGCCGACTCCAACGGCGACCTGATATTCCTCATGCACGGGCTGGGCCGTGTGAAGCTGTGGCAGGGTAGTGTGGGCGTGGGCTATGCCTACAACTGGGTGCCGTGCCGCGGCCTGCTCATCAATGTCATGGCAATGCCCATGCTGACCTTCGTGAACAAGCTCAAGGCATACGCCTATGACACGAACATAGAGGACATGATGGAAGACCCCATGTTCTGGAACGACCAGATCAGCTATGAAGAATGGGATAAGTGGTATTACCAGAACGTGCGCATCAGCCCCCTGGGCAGCGAGACGTTCAACAGCGGTGTGAGCATCAGCTTCGACGGCCGCGTGTCGGTGACCTACAACTTCGGGCGGTACTTCCTGAATGTTTTCGGTCAGTTCAACAACATCCGCTACCATCATAACTCCAGCCACGGCTATCTGAACGACTGGTTCGTCAACAGTTCCATTGGCATACGATTATAAAACTTGTAACACAAAGGGTGACCCTTTGTGTGGAATGAAAAGAAACTATAATACAAAACCGATTATGAGACAAACACTTATTCTCGGCAACATCATTACGATGGATGATAAGAGGCCCTTTGCCAAGGCCGCAGTAGTGAAAAACGGCGTTTTTGCCTATATCGGCAACGCAGCGGAAGCGAAGAGACTTGCTGCAGACGCTGAAGTGTTGGACTATGGTGAGAACTTCATCTATCCCGGATTCCTGGAATCCCATTGCCATGGTCATTTTGCCGGCGACCGCTTTATTGGACAGGCGAATCTGACACAGGTGGGACTGACCGACTATGACAAATACCGCGAAATCATCAAGGAGTTCATCGCCCAGAATCCTGACCGCCTGTTCTACCTGGCTGCAGGGTGGGTGGAAAGCGAAGAGTACGTCTCCAAGGCATACCTGGACGACATCTACAGCGAGAAGCCGCTGATTATGCAGACCGGTGGCGGACATTCCATGCTGCTCAACAGTAAAGCGTTGGAATGGGCAGGTATCGATGCCGCCTACGCGAAGAGAATGGGTTATGATATGGTGCATGTGGATGAGAACGGCGAACCGGATGGTTATATCTGTGAAAATCCCGTGATGGAAATCATTTCAAAGCTTCCCACTACATTGGAAGATGCCAAAAAATATCTGCTTGCATGGCAGGATTTCGCCCTCTCTAGCGGCTTTACCGCTGTCGCTGATGCAGGTACAGAAATTTTCTTCAAGGATTCTCCCAAGGCGTACTATGAATTGGAACAAGAAGGCAAGCTCAGATTGCGCACCTATGCTTATATGTATGTTGCCGACAATATCGCCGACCCGAAGGCAGAGATTGCCCGCATCGCTGCACAGCGTGCTGAACTGAGCGGTGAGTATTTCCATATCATCGGTGCCAAGGCTTTCCTCGACGGCGTGACCGAGGCCCATACTGGCTGGCAGAACCAGGACTATCTCGACCAACCCGGCTATCACGGTGTAGAGCGTTTCAACGACCACGACAAGATGGTGCAGCTGATTGTCGAAGCCGACAAAGAGGGCCTGGCCGTTCATGTTCACTCCGAAGGTGGCGGTGCTGCGCATTTCATGCTGGGCTGTATCGAGGATGCAGAGAAGATTACTGGCAACAAGGATCAGCGCAATGTGCTGGCGCACCTCCATTTCGTCACTCCTGAGGATTGTCAACGTATGGCAGCAACCGGTTCCGTGCCAGCTGTTGCCCCGTTGTGGACGCCTGAGATTATCGGAGGTCCATACGACCAGGAGATTTCATACGTCGGTAAGGAACTGGCAGAACAGGCTTATCCCATCAAGTCGTTCTACGATGCCGGAGCCAACGTGGTGTTCCATTCCGACTATCCCGTCTCCCCGATGATGAACGTCAAATTCAGCATTTACACAGCTGAAAAACGTACGTATCCGCACGAGATGTTCGGCGATATCTGCAAGCCGCGCAATACGAAAGAGGCTATCAGCCGCGAGCAGTCGCTGCGTGCGATGACTATCAACGTGGCTCGTCAGTGGCATCAGGAGCATCGCATGGGTTCCATCGAGTTCGGCAAGATTGCCAATATGACAGTATTCGACTGCGATTTCCTGCATGACGATATCGAGAAGGTCGCACAGGCCAACATCATTGCCACCATCGTCGATGGCGAAGAGGTCTTCAAAGCATAACTTAAATAAAATACAATAATGAGCATTATCAAGCAGAGTGATCGTCCGTTGGCAACATTCCGCATGGATTGCAACACCAAGCTGGCGCTTGTCATCTGTACCGCAGGCATCCTGCTGTTCGGCGTCGTCAGCTGCGTCTATGACTGGATAGCAGCAGCGGCATGATGATGAACAGATAGGTCATCATGATAAAGGGAGTCACGAAATGCGACTCCCTTTTTCCTTTAAATTTTTGATGAGTGAGTTTTATGTAAACAGGTATTAGTTTCCTTTCTTGATGCCGCCCATCACATCGTCGTTGGTGATGGTGGTGTCTGTTTTCTTCACGCTGGTTTTCAGTTTTCCGAAGCGCCACGTCACCCGGATGCCGAAGGCCTTGCTTTTATTCCAACTGTTGCGATAGCCAGTATAGTCACCCTGCACGGTCCGAGTGGTATAACGGTGGTATTCGTTGCCAATCGGATTTTCCATTCCGATACGTACTGTCAGCTGGTCGTCTTTCAGGAATGAACGCTGCACGTTCATTCCATACCAATAATAAGATCCGCTCAACACATACACGCTGGCAACGTCGTGACCAATCTGTCCTCCTCCTGAAACAGTCAGCTTCAGCTTCCAAGGCAATTGCTGGGTAAACTGCGCATAGATATCACTGTACCACGAGCCAAGCGTATAGCCTTGATTGGGATTCTTCTCGTGTTCGCGGTTGATACCTACGTTTAGCGTCACATTCGTTTTCTCGAATGGCTTCCATTGGGCATAGCCTCGTAGTCCGAAACGGTAATACTTCAGCACGTTGTCATAGGTACTGTATGTAATATCATCCTTCACATATTTCACAGCCGTAAACCAGTTGTTGGCAAAAGTGATATACGGATGCAGGTTATATGTCAGCTTCGGACCGATATGCATGAAGGTCATGCTCAGGTTGTGGCTACGCGAACTGGAGAGGTGCGGGTTTCCGAATTCAATGGTCGTCGGACTGGTTCTGACAGCAGGATTCAGATAGGAGATTCCTGGTCGGCGGATGTTCACGTTGTAGTTCATCTTCAAGCTGTTGGCATCGTTGAATTTATAGTTCACGCCGGCTGATGGCACCCAGTCGCTGAGGTTGCGGTGGAAGTTCTCAGCATTACCATCAGGATATTCACCTTGCAGGCGGCTCCATTCATAGCGCAGTCCTGCGCGTGCCGACCATTTATTGTAATTCACCAGATACTCCATGTAGGCTGCTCCCACCTGCGTGATGTGATTGAAACGGCCCGTCATGCCGACGGGAGTCACGGGAGCCTGCATTTCATCTATCCACTGGTATTCCTCTCTGGTTTCGCTTTTGTTCAAACGATAGATATATTTCAGTCCCGTTTCCAGTTTGTGGTGTTCAGCCAACGGACGTACCCAGTCGGCCTGCAGCGTGTGTTCATAGAACCGTTCACGACTGAAGACCGTATAGCCGGAGTAGTTGAAGGGAACGTTCGTCATATTGCTCAACTCCGTTTCCTCATCTTGATGACTGTTGGTCGTTGACAACATATAAGAAAAGGTGAAAGCCTCTTCCGGGCGGCGTGTCTTATGCTGGTAGTCCAAGCGTCCGCCCCAGTCCTGATAGCTGTAGCTGGGCAACCAGTATCTGTTGTTGTAGCCGTAGTTCAGCGAGCCGTCGGCATGATACATATCCTCTCGTCCCTCACCACGCACGTCAACGGTATATCCGTAACCCTCCATCGACAGCGTCAACAGATTCAGCGAATCTATCTCCCAACTGGCTTCCAGTTCACCGTAATTGACATGACCGGGGTTGCTGCCTGCCGCCGTACTGTACAAACGACTGCCGGAAGCAGTGTAGATGCTTTCCGACTCGTTGTGGTTCTCTGTTCCCCTACTGCTAATGTGAGTCATACCATAGTTAGCCGACAAGACGAACTTTCCCAGCTGAGTCATGATGTAGCCGTTGCCGTCAGCGTGTCCAACATTTGAAATTCCTCCGGAGATAGAACCCGTTACACCAGCAAACTTCGAACCATCAACCATCACGATGTTCAGCACTGCCGACGTGCCTTCTGCATCATATTTCGCACCAGGCTCCGTAATGACTTCTATCTTCTTCACCATCGTGGCTGGGATTGACTTCAATACCTCCTTCGGATTCTTCGACATCGCGGGGTCAGGATGACCGTTCTTATAGATTTTGAAATCTGACGAGCCGTTCACACGGATGTTGTCCTCGCCATCGACGGTTACCATCGGAACCTTCCGAAGCATCTCCATGATAGTCTTTGTCTTCGACTCGTCATCGCCCTGCACGTCATACGTCAGTTTGTCGGCTTCCGATTTCACCAGTTGCCGTTGTGAGGTGATGACTACTTCGTCCAGCGTCTTGTCCCACGTAATGCTGTCATTACTGGTATTCTGCATTTGAATGGTATCCTTCCCCGATGTATTGCCTTCCACTGTACCTTGTGCCAGTGCAACAATCGTCATCAACAGGAATGTTGTTTGTAGAATAATTCGTTTCATGATTGTTTTCTTTTTGACATTTTCTGTTAGCGATGAAAAGTGCTCCGGATACACCTTTCACCAATAAGAGGCTGCTTGTTGGAAATTATTACACCAACAAGTCCACTTTTCCTGACTTTTCTGGGATTTATTTCTTGAGCCTGTTGATGCTCATATCAAACAGTTGTTGGATAAATTCGTCGGTTGTCTTGGCCTTGAGTTTCTGTATCTCGCTGACAACAAGTTCCTTTTCTGCCTCTTCCAAACACTCTGCCTTCTTGCATAACTTATAGATCTGCGTTGCATAGACATTGGCGGCAGCACCTTCTGTTTTCTTCAGAAAGAAGTTTTTATAGTTGTTGAAGTTCATCAGCCAACTTTCCGATGATGACACGTTGACTTCGCTCATTCCGAAATGGGTGAGTTCGCCAAGTTTTTCAAGGTCTCCATTCTCAAGATCGCCAAGACTGAACGAGAGCGAAGTGTCGCCATCTGTGATAACCGTTCTTAAACCTTTGTGCTGTCGGTATTTCAACGTCGTAGCATAAGTAATGGCGAGTTTGCCCTCTATCTCCTTGCTACCTTCCAACCACTCCAGAACATAGGCATAGCGGTGGGCTTTGCTTTCGTCATCCGGGTCAAGAAAAAGGGCATAGATATAACGCGAACCGCGAATATCACCCAACTGATAGGCATTTCCCCCTCCTACAGCCAAACTCTCGTAATCGTATTTCTTCTTTCCTTTGGTGCCGGCTGTATTCAGGCTGTAAGCCTTGTCTTTGTCTTTGTCGAAAGCTCGTTCAATATTCTTGACGAGAGACAGACTCGATATGGGAAGCGTAAACTCGTAAACGTCGAGCTGGCCTTCCTTCACTCCACTCTCAGGGTCTTTGTTCATTTTGTGAGTAGCGCTCACTGTAGCTTGGCTGTCGTTGATCAGCGCATCAAAAGCCCGCTTGATGTTCTCCTGTGCAGGAGTTGCGAGTGGCAGCATCACCATGATGCAGACCACAAGAAAATGTCTATTCTTCATAAGCTGTATAATGAATGTTTTTGTCTATGTATTCAATTGTTCCGTCTTCATGCCTTACCGATTTATATCCCAAGGCTTCTAGCTGTGCCTGGAGAGTAGTCATACGACTCTCTGCCACCTTCTGTTCGGCCTCTTGCTGTTCTTGAACAGCCTCAGCCATCAGCGCGTATGCCTTTGCATAGTCGTGGATGGTCGGCTCTGACTTGCGGAGACTGCGTTTCTGTTTTGGCATCGGACGAACGTTTTCCTTTTCTATCGTTGACGTACCAGACTTCTTTTCTGTTGCGGGTGTTTCCTGTTCGATTGCTGGTATTTGCTGTTCGATGAAGGGAACCAGTTCCTGTTTCACCGCCGTCGTATCTGCCTGTGCCGTTATAGGCTCAGCTAATCTCTTGGGTACAGCAACGAATATGATTCCTAAAACAACGGCTGCGGCTAACGTCCACCATAGCATCGAGGACTTCTGAGGACGATTGGTTTTCATTGCCTCTATCTCTTGAAAAAGCAATTGGTAGTCTTTCCATTCTTCTGGCACATTGCTTTCTCGGAAATATCTGGCGAGAAGATCTTCCTCGTCAAGTGTCGAAGTGCCTGACATGTATTTGTCTAACAGCTTCTCTATACTGTCTTTCGTGTAACTTGTCATATTCTGTTCCTCCGTTTGATTTCTTCTAATAGTGTTCGTCGTGCCCTTGCCAAAAGTGTACTTACTGATGTAATCTCTATACCAATCAATTGGGCTATCTCTTCGTGACTTCGTCGTTCCACCTGTCTCATATATAATAAGGTGCGTTGTGTCGTGGGCAATTGTTGAAGTCGTTTCGTCAGCCATTGTTCGTCTTCCTTGATCTCCAGTTCGTCGTGTGGACTAAAGGCAAGACTGATGATTTTGGCTTCTTCCAGCGCTTCTGACGGTTTTCGCCGCTGGTGGTTCCTCAACAGATGTTTTGCCATAAGGGACACGATTGCCTCCACAGAACGGAACCGTTCCAATTCGTCGTGCATCTGCCACAGGCGGAGCATTACTTCCTGAGCAATATCCTCTGCTTCGTCTTTGCCCGCCCCGTTGCTCATGCTTACACCTAAAGCTTTCTCACGCCAGGTGCGGGCCATGCGCTCAAATGCACTTCTTTCCATTCTTCGTTTTTCCGATTACAACAACAAGACACATGAAAACTTTAAACCCAAACTGTTTTTATCATAGATTAACACTTTGAGCATACGTTGATAAATACTAAGTTTTGTTTTTTTTCAGAAGTCTGGTTCTATCTCGCCGCGCTGATAATTGATCCACCCGTCGGGGTCTTTGACGTAATAGCCTTGCGATATAAGACCGACTCACCCTCGTGCTCACAGAACTCC
>CADBAP010000066.1 GCA_902792685.1 uncultured Prevotellaceae bacterium | reverse complement strand
TATCCGAATCAATTTCCACTTGAACTGTTGGATGTAATTCGCGAGAAACCAAACGTTTGCAAATATCTGGATATTGCCCTGCAGCATATCTCTGATTCTGTCTTGGAGCGAATGCATCGGCATGTGACGAAACAAGAAACGTTAGACCTGTTGAAGGTTATCCGTGAACAAGTACCAGACATTCATCTGCGCACAACCCTGATGGTAGGCTTCCCAGGTGAAACGGAAGATGACTTCCAAGAGTTGATGGACTTTGTACGTATGGCTCGTTTTGAACGGATGGGAGCCTTTGCCTATTCGGAAGAAGAGGGAACCTATAGTGCCATTCACTACAAGGACGATGTGCCGGAAGACGTGAAGCGGCAACGGTTGGACAAGTTGATGGCGCTGCAGCAGCAAATCAGTGCGGAGATAGCAGCTGAAAAGGTCGGAAAAATATTGAAAGTAATCATCGACCGTCAAGAAGGCGATTACTATATCGGCCGAACGGAATACTCCTCGCCAGAGGTTGATCCGGAAGTGCTGATTCCTGTTGCAGAACAGCCGTTGGAAATTGGTACATTCTATTCGGTTCGCATCACTGATGCAGAGGAGTTTGATTTGTACGGGGTGGTTGATTATAACGAAAATCTAACCTAAAAAATATTATATACAAAATTAAAGATATGAACAACAAAGAATTTATCGCAGCATTGTCAAAGAAGTCAGGCTATTCGCACGAAGACACGCAGAAGTTGGTGCGTGGTGTGCTTGACGCAATGTATGCTAATTTTGAAGAAGGAGAAGCTGTCTCGATTGCAAATTTCGGCAGTTTCGAAGTGAAAAAACGTCTGGAGCGTATGATTGTGAATCCACAATCCAAGCAACGTATGCTGATTCCACCCAAACTGGTGCTGAATTTCAAACCGTTTGCATCCGTTAAGAAAACACTGAAGAAAGGAGGAGACGAGTAATGGCTAAGAATAAAATAATGAATATCACCTCGGCGTTGTCAACGAAGTATAAAATGCCGTTGAAGGATGCAGAAACATTTGTTGCAATGCTCTTTGATGTCGTCAACGACGGTCTGATGAAAGACAAACTGGTGAAAGTAAAAGGACTGGGAACATTCAAAGTGGCATCAGTCAAAGACCGTGAGAGTGTGAATGTCAATACGGGTGAACGTGTCCTGATTGAGGGTCACGACAAGATCACTTTCACCCCAGATGCTGTTTTGCGTGACTTTGTCAACAAACCGTTTGCACAGTTTGAAACAGTCGTTGTCAAGGATGGTGTGGATTTCTCGGATCTGGATAGCCAAAAGGTACCTGAAACCATTGAAACCCCTGAAGTACCCGAAACCGTTGAAACTGCTGAAACCCCAGAAGCCCCAGACACCTTGTTGTCTGCTGTTCCGGAAGAGCCAAAAGAGTCAAAAGAGTCTGAAGCACCTGAAACTCCTGAAACTCCTGAAACCTCTGAAACTGTTGAAACCTCTGAAACCCCAGCAGTTTTGGTAGAAGCCAGTCAGGAAGTTCGTACAGAGCAGCAGCAGGTTATCGGTGAGAAACCGTCTGGTCATAAGAACCTCATCCTGGCATGCTTGTTGGCTGTCGTTGCCTTTATTGCCGGATTCTTTATCGGCAGAGGCACAGCGGGACAAGCCGACAAACCAGCAGCTCCGGAGACAACAGTAGAGGCTCCAGCTGACAGTGTTGAAACAACCGCCACGACAGCTGCAAAGCAAGATGATACAGCCTCATTTGAGGCATACAACAGCGATCCGCGTATCAAGTACGGTGCCTACGACATCGTTGGTATCGATACCGTCATCACTTTGCGACCCGGCCAGACGCTGCAGAGTATCTGTCGTGCCACTTTGGGTGCAGACATGATGAGCTACATGGAGGTGATGAACGATGCCAAATCGCTGGAAACAGGCAAGGTGAAAGTGCCTAAACTCAAGATGAGAAACTTCAAGAAATAGAAGTTCGCACTTGTTTTAGGCGTTCATATCTTCTTTTTTAGGTCCGTCCATGAATTTGTTGGAGTCTTGAATTCTGACAAGTTCGTGGACGTTTTTGTTTGTTGAACGTTAAATTGGCCGCTATGATTGAAAAACTTTCTTAAATTGTAGCATTTCGGAAACTTTTTTAATATTTATTAGATACGAAAGTTCGTCAGTGATGTACGAAAAGAGTAATTTTGCACGACGAAAATCCGACAGGTGGAATGAAATTCCAACCGGAGGAAGAAAAATAAGTATCATTCATAAAAATAAATATCATGGCTGAATCAGTTGATATTCGAGAATTAAACATTCGTATCGAGCAACAAAGTGCTTTTGTGACCAATCTGATTACTGGTATGAATCAGGTTATCGTCGGACAGAAACACCTTGTGGACTCATTGTTGATTGGACTGCTGAGTGACGGACATATCCTTCTGGAAGGTGTGCCGGGCTTGGCAAAGACATTAGCCATCAAAACACTGGCTCAATTGATTGATGCACAGTATAGCCGTATTCAGTTTACACCCGACTTGCTGCCAGCAGACGTTATCGGAACAATGATCTATTCACAGAAGGATGAATCATTCCATGTAAAGAAAGGTCCGGTTTTTGCAAACTTCGTGTTGGCAGATGAAATCAACCGTGCTCCGGCAAAGGTACAGAGTGCGCTGCTGGAGGCGATGCAGGAACATCAGGTGACCATTGGCGAGAAGACTTTCGCTTTGCCGAATCCGTTCCTGGTGATGGCGACGCAGAACCCCATCGAGCAGGAAGGAACCTATCCGTTGCCAGAAGCACAGGTGGACCGTTTCATGTTGAAGGCTGTCATCGACTATCCTTCGCTGGATGAGGAGAAACTCATCATCCGTGAGAACCTGCAAGGTGCGCTTCCTACCGTTCATGCAGTAACGACTGCCGAGGAAATCCTCAATGCCCGTAAGGTTGTCGGTGAAGTTTATATCGACGAGAAGATTGAGCAGTATATCGCAGACTTGGTATTTGCAACCCGTTATCCGGAGCGTTACAAGATGCCGGAGCTGAAAGACCTGATATCCTTCGGCGGCAGTCCGCGTGCAAGCATCAACTTGGCCAAGGCAGCACGTGCCTATGCGTTTATCAAACGTCGTGGCTATGTGGTGCCTGAGGATGTCCGCGCTGTCGCTCATGATGTGCTGCGTCACCGTATCGGACTCTCCTACGAAGCTGAGGCAAGCATGATTACCAGCGAGGAGATTGTCAGCAAGATTATCAACAGCGTTGAAGTACCTTGATGGTTTACTGTTTACAGTTTACAGTTTACAGTTGAGTGTTTAGTGTTTAGTGTTTAAAGTTTAGTGTTCATACTTCATTGGAAAGTTCTGAGTTAATCAAGAAAGTACGGAAGATAGAGATTAAGACTCGCGGGTTGAGTCAGAATATCTTCGCAGGACAGTATCACTCTGCCTTCAAGGGACGTGGTATGGCCTTTTCCGAAGTGCGTGAATACCAGTTTGGTGATGACGTACGTGACATCGACTGGAATGTGACGGCCCGTTTCCATCGTCCGTATGTGAAGGTGTTTGAAGAGGAGCGTGAACTGACGGTGATGCTGTTGGTTGATGTCTCTGGCTCCTTGGATTTCGGAACGAAGGTTCAGATGAAGAAAGATATGGTGACTGAGATTGCCGCGACGTTGGCATTCAGTGCCATTCAGAACAACGATAAGATCGGGGTGATATTCTTCTCCAACAAGATTGAGAAATATATTCCACCCAAGAAAGGCCGCAAGCACATCCTCTATATCATTCGCGAGATGCTGGATTTCAAGGCTGAGAGTCCGCGAACAGACATCAAAGAGGCTGTTGAGTTCCTGACGCGTGTGATGAAACGCCGTTGTACCGCTTTCCTCATCAGCGACTTCTACTATCGTGGGGAGTCTTTGGAGCACACGATGACTATTTGCAACAGCAAGCATGACTTGGTGGCGATACAGGTTTACGACCCTCGCGCCAAGGAACTGCCAGATGTGGGATTGCTGAAGGTACGTGATGCGGAAACGGGTCACGAGATGTATGTTGACACCAGCAGCCAGCAGCTGCGACATGCTCACACCTTATACTGGATGACCCGTCAGCGGGAGCTTAGCAAGATGTTCAACAAGAGTAATGTGGATAATGTCTCGGTAGCCACAAACGAGGACTATGTGAAGGCATTGATGACGCTTTTTGCACAGAGAAGATCATGAAAAGATATATATCAGTCATCCTATTCGCCTGGATAGCCTGCACGATGTTTGCGCAGGTGAAGGTTGAGTCAGAACTCGACTCGACAAAGATGCGTATTGGTGAGCAGGTCAAGTTGAAGGTACATGTAAGTACTGACCCGCAGGCAAAGGTTGTTTTCCCCTCATACAAACCAGATCAGCAGCTCACGAAGGGCGTAGAGGTTGTGGAAACCACTCGCGACACCATTTTGGATGAGGGACGAACCATTACGTGTTCCTACACGCTGACTTCCTTCGACGAGGCAACCTATACGTTGCCGGCGTTGCCGATTGTGGTGAATGGGAAGACCTATCAAACGCGTCCGATGAAACTGAAGGTGGAAACGGTTGCTGTTGATACGACGAATGCGGATGCAATGGATCCAGCCTATGATGTAGAAGACAATCCGTTTTTGTGGACAGAGTGGGTGGTTCCAGTATCTTTCTTCCTGCTGTCAGGCTTGTTGTGCTTCCTAATCTATCTGATGTTCAAGCGCCTAAAGAGCAAAAAACCCATTCGTTTCCAAAGACGTATCATCAAGAAACTGCTGCCGCACGAAAAGGCTTTGCAGGCTATTGATGCATTGTCGGCATCGTCGCATACAACGGCAGAGGAGCAAAAAGCGTATTATACCGAACTGACTGATGTGCTGAGACAGTATCTCGATGAACGTTTTGGCATCAATGCGATGGAGATGACCAGCTCCGAGATTATCGGGCATTTGCAGCAGGAAGACCCAGGTAAGATTGATGAATTGAAAGAGGTGTTCCAAACTGCCGACTTGGTGAAGTTTGCCAAATATTTCACCCACGACAATGAAAGTGATTTCTATCTGTCGAGCGTGGTACATTTCATTGAAGAAACCAAACAGGCAGATACGGAACAGGTAGTGGAAGTCAAAGAGGAACTCTCTGATGATGATAAGCAACTCATTCGCACCCGTCGGATGCTGAAAGCACTCATTGCCCTCGCTGTCGTTGCGATTGTGGCTTTGCTGGTGGTTGCCGGAATGCGAATATATGAACTAACAATATAAGAGGTAGAGATATGTTTTTTGCAGATAAAGGATATCTATTGTTGCTCTTGCTACTGATACCATATGTGTATTGGTACTTCGTGTATCGACGCAAGGGAGAGCCAACGATGCGTATGAGCGATACCTATGCCTACCAGCATGCGCCTAAAAGTTGGCGCGTACGATTCATTCATCTGCCGATGGTGCTCCGATGCATCTTGTTTGTATTGGTCATCCTGATATTGGCCCGTCCACAAACCAACGATGCGTGGAAGAAAGACGTGGAGGGTATCGACATCATGCTTGCTATCGATGTGTCAACCAGTATGCTGGCTGAAGATGTGACACCCAACCGCATGGAAGTGGCAAAGGAAGTGGCAACAGACTTTGTGGCTGACAGAGAGAACGATAATATCGGACTGACGATCTTTGCCGGGGAAGCCTTTACCCAGTGTCCGATGACAACCGACCATGCAGCGCTGACCAACCTGTTGCATAATGTCCGCACCGATATCGCTGCCAACGGATTGATACAAGACGGTACAGCTGTGGGAATGGGACTGGCGAATGCTGTCAGCCGTTTGAAAGATTCCAAGACGAAGAGCAAGGTGGTGATTCTGCTTACCGATGGTAGTAACAATATGGGTGACATCTCCCCGTTGACTGCTGCACAGATTGCCAAGAGCCTGGGTATCAGGGTTTATACGATTGGTTTTGGCACGAATGGTGTGGCACGCTATCCGATACAGGTAAACGGAACGACACAATACATACAGAGTAGGGGAGAAATAGATACCAAGACATTGGGTGAGATTGCCTCGATGACCAATGGAAAATTCTATCGTGCCCAGAGCCGTTCGGAACTGAAGAAGATCTATCACGATATTGACCAACTGGAAAAGACAAAGTTCAAGTCGTCGAGTTTCAGCAAGCACTATGAGGCTTTCCAGCCGTTTGCACTTGCTGCCATCATCGTACTGCTATTGGAAGTATTATTGCGTATAACGATATTCAGACGCATTCCTTAAATGGAGGAGTCTGTTCAAATAAAAAGAAGAGAGAAAGATGTTCAGATTTGAAGAACCTGCATATTTATGGCTGTTGCTGCTGATACCAGCACTCTGCGCCTTGCGATTTCTGCTGATGCGTCAGCAGAAGAAACGCTGGCGTAAATTTGCCGACCCGATGCTGATTAAGCAATTGGCACCTGATGTGTCGTTGGTTCGTAGAATATTGAAATTCATCCTCCTGATGGTGGCCTTGGCATTGTTGATCGTGATGTTGGCTCGTCCGCAGATGGGTTCCAAGATCTCAAAGGAAAAGCGTCAGGGTATAGAAACGATTATCGCTTTGGACATCAGCAACTCTATGTTGGCACAGGATGTGGAGCCATCACGTTTGGAAAAGAGCAAAATGCTTGTTGAGAACTTGGTGGATCATTTCAACAATGACAAGATTGGACTGATTGTCTTTGCCGGCGATGCCTTCGTGCAACTTCCGATTACCAGTGACTATATCTCTGCCAAGATGTTCTTGCAGAATGCAGATCCATCGCTGATTCAGCAGCAAGGAACCGACATCGGTGAGGCGATCCGATTGGCGATGCATAGTTTCTCGCAAAATGACAAAACGGGGAAAGCAATTATCGTGATTACCGATGGTGAAGACCATGAGGGCGATGCAGAGGCGATGGCGAAAGAAGCAGAGAAGAACGGCATTCATGTGTTCATTCTGGGTGTCGGCAGCAAGCAAGGTGCTCCTATTCCGTTGGGAGAAGGTGACTATCTGAAAGACAATAGTGGACAGGTAGTGATGTCTGCATTGAATGAAGATATGTGTAAGCGAGTGGCTGAGGCAGGCAAGGGTACCTATATCTATGTTGACAACAGCAGCTCTGCTGAGGCGAAGCTTGATGCGGAAATCTCCAAATTGCAGAAAGGAGAAATTAACAAGGTTCTCTACAGTGAATACGATGAGCAGTTTCAGGCAGTCGGTATTCTCGTCTTGCTGATTCTCATCATTGAAGTGTTGATACTGGAATGTAATAATCCCGTCACAAAAGGATGGCGTTTATTTAATAGAGGAAAATGAAGAAGACGTTCTGTATAATGTTCATATCTGTAGTCTCTGTGCTGATGGGTTTTGCACAGGACGACCGTCAGCTGATTCGAGAAGGCAACAAACTGTATCGAAGCGGACAATATGCTCAAGCAGAGACAAAATACCGTAAAGCACTGGAGAAAAATGCCGGTAATGTACGTGCTTCGTATAACCTGGGATGTGCGCTGATGAAACAAGGAAAGACCGAGGAGGCAGACAAGCAGTTTTCTCTGGTTGCTTCCTCCTCACAGGCAGATAAAGAGTTTCGTTCGAAAAACTATTATAATAAAGGTGTCATGTATCAAAGTAAGAAGGAATATGAAAAAGCCATTGATGCCTATAAGAATGCGCTTCGCCTGAATCCTTCTGATGAACATGCACGTAAGAATCTGGCTCTGTGCAAACGTCAACTGCAAAAGCAGCAACAACAACAGCAGCAGAATCAAGACCAGAAAAACAACCAGAACCAGCAGGACAAGAAGGACAAGAACGATCAGCAAAAGGAACAACAAAATAATCAAAACCAGCAAGACAAACAACAACCAGAACAGAAAGACGAGATGAGTAAGGAGAATGCAGAGCAACTTCTCAATGCTGCTATGCAGGAAGAAAAAGCTACGCAGCAGCGATTGAAGAAAGCGATGCAGCAACCCTCAAAACGTAATCTGGATAAAAACTGGTAGAAATAACCATCGTAAGAACTGACAATGTATATGACAAAGGATATGAAACGCTATTTATATATCATCACCATTCTGCTTTTTTCTGTGGCAGGCTATGCGCAGAAAATCAGTATTCGTGCGCCTAAGCATGTGGATGTGGGCGAACAATTCCAGGTGGAATATGTCATCAATTCGCAGGATGTCAACCACTTCCGTCCAGGAAAAACATCTGATGCGATCTATCTCTTGGGTGGTCCCTATACATCGGAGCAATCCAGTTGGCAGATGGTGAACGGACATACGAGCAGTTCTTCTACCGTTACGGTAACCTATGTCTATCAGGCAGCAAAGAAAGGCAATGTCACCATCTCGCCGGCGCAGGCAACAATTGGCAACAAGACCATTCAGTCTGCTCCCGTACATATTACTGTTTCCGGGAGTGCTTCACAGGCACCTGCCAGCAACAGCAGCTATTCACATTACGATTCGCGTTCTCATGCTTCACAACCCTCTTCATCCGTCGGTGAAGGTGAACTGTTTATCAGGACAATTGTCAGCAAGAAGAGCTGTCGGGTTCAGGAACCAATCCTGCTTACTTATAAGGTTTACACACAAGTTCCATTAACCGATTTGAATGAGCGGATGCCTGATATGAAGGGATTCCACTCTCAGAAGATTAAACTCGATCATCCGGAAGTTCCGCATAACGAAACACTCAACGGGAAAAATTATCGTGTATATACCTGGAGTCAGTATGTCTTGTATCCTCAGATGACGGGTGCGTTGGAAATTCCTGCTGTGACCTTCCAGGGCGTTGTCACTTATGAGAATCGAGACATAGATCCGTTTGAGGCGTTCTTCAATGGCGGCAGTGGACTGTTGGAGGTGAAGAAAGACATCAAGGCTCCTGCTGTAACGGTTCAAGTGTCACCTCTTCCACAAGAACCAGCAGGCTTCTCTGGCGGTGTTGGAAAGTTTACGATTTCCAGTCAGTTGGTTAAAGAAGAAGTAACCGCCGGCAATCCCTTAACCCTTCGTGTGGTGGTGAGCGGAACGGGTAATCTGAAACTCATCAAACAGCCGGAAGTAGTTTTCCCGAAGGAATTTGAGAAATATGATGCAAAGGTTACTGACAAAACATCATTGACAGTCAATGGTGTGGAGGGTAATATGGTTTACGACATATTAGCTGTTCCTCGCAAAGAGGGAACATATACCATTCCACCGGTAAAACTTGTTTATTTTGATACCTCTGCCAATGCTTATAAGACCGTACAAACACAACCTTTGACGGTGAATGTGGCAAAGGGTGATGGAACCGTGAGTGATGCAGGTGAGTTTACGGCAACCAAGGGTCAGGATATTCGGCCGATTAAGTCAGGAAAGGCTGAGATTCATGCCGTTGACGACTATTTCTTTGG
>CADBAP010000065.1 GCA_902792685.1 uncultured Prevotellaceae bacterium | reverse complement strand
AAATGAAGAATCTTTACACACCTTTTGTATAAAGAATGAAAAAAAGGTGGAAACGTAGAAAATTAAAGGATGGTAAGTGGTTGAAAATAAAGGAGTTGCAATCTGGTTGCAAAAGGTGGTGTTTTGGGCTGCAAAAGGTCATGTTTTGGAGCGCAAAAGGTGACCTTTTGGCGGGTAAAAGCATAGCTTTTGGAACGCAAAAGTGCCTCTTTTGAAACACAACAACGAAAAATATTAACGAAAAACCTCACAAGGCTCAACCCTGTGAGGTTTTATAATGTGTTGCAATGACTATCGTCTTGAACTCCTTGAACTCCTTGAACTTCTTGTACTCCTTGAACTCCTTGCACATAAAGCAAACGGAGTTTGCAGAAGTGCTTTACAGGATTCCCAATTTTCCCACGAAGAATAGAAGGACATAGCCCAGTACGAGGGTGATGGCACCCACGGTGACACCAATCTTCAACATATCGTTCTGGTTAACTAAACCAGTGGAGTAGGCGATGGCGTTTGGTGGGGTAGAGATTGGCAAGCACATTGCCGACGATGCGGCAAGGGCAATACCGATCAGGACGGTAGGGGTTCCTCCTATTGCTGCCAAACGGTCTCCCATACCTGTACATACGACAGCGAGAATCGGTACGAGCAATGCTGCTGTCGCCGTGTTGGAAATGAAGTTTGACAGGGCATAGCAGATGAGTCCGGATATCAGCAAAATAGCAACAGGACTCCATGAACCAAATGGAATACTCTCAATAGCAGCATCTGCCAAACCAGTACCATTCATACCGAGTCCCAGAGCGAAGCCGCCGGCAACCATCCAGATCACAGACCAGTCAATAGCCTGCAGGTCTTTGGCGGTAATCACACCTGTCAGGGCGAAGATACCCATAGGTATGAGGGCAACAGTATTGGAATCGACACCCGTAATATCCTTTGGAATACACCACAGCAAAATGGTGATGATAAAAGTACAGCATACTACCCACATACGCCATCCATGATGTATCTTACCTGTAATTTCCAATTCGATGGTTTTCTGTGTAAATGGGAAGAATTTCAGGATGATACGCCATGAGATAAGCAAAACGATTATTGCTAACGGGAACATGAACATCATCCATTCACCAAATCCTAATCCAAGGTTCAATCCTGATTCATCGTTCAGCATTTTTAAGGCAATGGCGTTCGGCGGTGTGCCGATAGGTGTACCGATTCCTCCGATGTTGGCTGCTACAGGAATAGACAGCGTCAGCGCAATACGTCCTTTACCATTGGCAGGGAGTGCTGCGAAGACAGGTGTCAGGAAGGTCAGCATCATCGCTGCTGTAGCCGTGTTGCTGACGAACATCGAGAACAGTCCGGTAATGAGCAGGAAACCCAACAGTACGTTCTCGCTCTTCTTGCCGAACGGACGAATCAGATTCCTTGCCAGCAGGACGTCGAGTCCGGATTTCGTTGCGGCAATCGCCAGGATGAATCCACCGAGGAACAGCATGATGACCGGATCGGCGAAGGCAGCCATGATGTCCTTTGACTTCAACAGTGTGCCAAACGTTTCCGACTCTTCACCTTTGAAGAAAGCCAATGAGTTGTTGGAAATGGTCAGACACATCGAAGTGATAATCGTCAGCGAAGTAGCCCATGACGGAATCGCTTCCGTCAACCACGACAGAGTGGCGAAAGCAAAGATTGCGATGACTCGCTGTTGGATAACTGTCAGCCCTTGGATGCCGAACACGTCTGTCGGCAGGTTCCAGATGATGGCTGTGATGATGACAATAACAAGCAACTCCATCATTTTTTTCTTGGAGTACTTGTTGTTCAGTGCACTTGAAGTTGTTTCTGTTGCCATGTATGATTTTGTTTTTGATTTTCCTAAAACGGCTGCAAAATTACGAAATAATTATGAATTATGAATTGTGAATTATGAATTATTTACTATCTTTGCGGAAATATTCATGCATATGAAGTATATACCGACTTTCTTGATAGCCGTTTTGTCATCTCTGCTTTGCGCTTGCACCCATCAACAGACGAGCGAAGGAGGGCAAGGTGACACGCTCCAATTGAACTATGCGGAGAATCTGGTAATGGTTGATTACCAGGACTTTCTGGAGGTTACGATGAAAGACCCTTGGAACGAGGGTAAGACGTTGCATACCTACGTGTTGGTAGCTGGTGAAAAAGTGAATTCCTTCCTTTCCCAGCATCCTTCTCTGGCAGACGCCACGATTATCAGCACACCCCTGCAGCATGCTGTTTCGTTCAATACGGCACATGCCTACTTGATTGGTGAACTGGGCGCGATGAATCAATTGAAAGGTGTGGCGGATTTGAAGTATATGCTGTTGCCTGAGGTGTACCAGCGTGTGGAAGACGGACGTATCACTGACTGCGGTGACTCAATGATGCCTGATATCGAGAAACTTGTTGCTTTACAGGCAGATGGTATTCTTCTTTCGCCTTTTGAGAACAGCGGCGGATATGGCAGATTGGAAGAGATGGGTGTGCCCATCATCGAATGTGCCGACTATATGGAAACATCCGCCTTGGGTAGGGCAGAGTGGATGAAATTCTACGGCCGGCTGTTTGGGAAAGCACATGAGGCAGACTCGCTGTTTGCGGTGGTGGATTCGGCGTATCAGGGGTTGAGGAAGGCTTATGGGAACAATGGGAGTCATGGGAACAATGGGAGTCATGGGGTTCGTATGCTAACGGAAAAACTGACGGGAAGTACGTGGTATGTACCTGGCGGTAAAAGTTCTGTGGCTCAGTTGATTGCGGATGCTGGTGGAAGTTATGCTTGGATGAAAGACGAGCATAGTGGAAGTCTTGCGTTACCCTTCGAAACCATCTTGGAGAAAGCAGGAAATGCGGATGTGTGGATATTCAACGACCAAAGTGAACAGCCGATGACTTATGACCGTTTGCGGGCAGAGTTTCATGGATATGCAATGCTGAAACCTTTCAAGGAACGTCGCGTGTGGTATGTGAATTCACTCAAAGTGCCGTATTTCGAACAGGTATCGTTTCGGCCTGACTGGCTGCTGCGCGACTATATCATCCTGTTGCATCCCGAATGCGGATTAGGTACGCCCAGATATTACCAACCGCTGAAGGAATAAGGAGGTCAAGGAGTTCAAGGAGACAAGGAGACAAGGAGTTCAAGGAGACAAGGAGTTCAAGGAGACAAGATATGAAGTGGAAAGTAATTGTGTTGTGTGCGCTCATTGTGGTGCTGTTTGCGCTGAACCTGCTGACGGGTTCAGTGGATATCCCCATGCGTGATGTCCTGTCGATTTTGTTTTCTTCAGCAGAACACAACGAAATCTGGCGTTATATCATCCTGGAAACCCGACTGCCACAGGCTATAACAGCTACGTTATGCGGTAGTGCGTTGGCAGTGAGTGGATTACTGTTACAAACAGCTTTCCGTAATCCGCTGGCTGGTCCTTCGATATTTGGTATCAGCAGCGGTGCTTCATTGGGAGTGGCACTCGTCATGTTGGCAATGGGAGGCAGTGTGACAGCAGGCTTGTTTTCTGTCAGCGGTTTTGTGGCCATACTCCTTGCAGCTTTTATCGGTGCGATGCTTGTAACCGCTGTCATCTTCATCTTTTCCACATTGGTACGCAACAGCGTTATGCTGCTGATTATCGGTGTGATGGTGGGCTATCTCTCTTCGTCGGCAATTACCTTACTGAATTTCTTTGCAACGGAAGAAGGTGTGCGTTCCTATATGATTTGGGGAATGGGTAATTTCGGTTCGGTATCAATGGCGCATATTCCCGTTTTTGCTGTTGTCACCATCTTGGGTTTGTTGGGAGCTGTTCTGCTCATCAAGCCTCTGAATGCATTGTTGTTGGGTGAACAGTATGCAGAAAATTTAGGTGTCAATATCCGTCGGACGCGTAATCTGTTGTTGGTGGTAACGGGTTTGCTGACAGCCATCACTACCGCCTATTGCGGTCCTATTGCCTTCATCGGCTTGGCGGTTCCCCATATCGCCCGTCTGTTGTTGGGTACCGAGAACCACCGTCTGCTGTTGCCTTCCACCATTCTCTGTGGAGCTGTGGTCGCTTTGTTATGCAACTTCATCTGTTATTTACCAGGCGAATCCGGCATCATTCCGTTGAATGCGGTTACCCCGTTGGTCGGTGCACCCGTCATCATCTATGTCATCACCCAGCGGCGATAATTATGAATTATGCATTGATTCTTTGAATTCCTCTTTGATGCGACGCTCGATTTCATCTGCCGATTTTGTACCGCTGATGAGTGCTTTAATCCATACGCAAAGGGCAAAACACACAATGGTGATGGCGACGCTGACGAGCCACTTCAGAATCTCGCTGGTCAGCGGAATGTAATTGAAACTGGCGATGCCGGCAACGACGGGTATCGCAAACAGCAGCCAGTCGGCTCCGCTGCTCATCTTGTAACTTTCTTGTAATTGACGCCATTCGGCATCGTTCTGCAGTAGATTGCGGCGATTCTCGCGCCATATCTTTTCAAATTCTTGTTCGTTCATATGCTGAGTTTCGAGTTTCAGGTTTCGAGTTTCAGGTTTCAAGTTTCAGGTTTACCTTTTTACACCCATATCAAGTCGCTCATGACATCATCGCTGACAAACAGTCCTTCGCGGGTGAGGTGAATATGCTGGTTGTCGATGCGTAACAGGTTTCGTTCAAGTGACGGACGCGCGTTCTCTAACAGATAGTCCTTGTATTTCTTTTCCATCGTCGTGAGGTTGATGCCTTCACGGGTGCGTAGTGCTGTGGTAATGAGGTCGTTGTAGCGGCTGTCGTCATTCAACAGCTCGTAGTCGAAGGGGCGTTGTCCCCGTTCGATGGCGTCGATATATTCCCGGATATCGCTGACGTTCCAACTGCGCGTTTGTCCATCGTAGCTGTGTGCTGCAGCACCGAGTCCGATATAGGGTGTATCGTTCCAGTAGTTGCTGTTGTGAAGGGAGCGGAAGGGTGATGGAGACCCCCTCCAACCTCCCCAAAGGGGAGGCTCTTTTGCAAAGTTGCTGATTTCATAATGTTCATAGCCGGCAGCCTCCAGGCGGTCGATGAGCCGTTCATACATCAGTCGTTCCGTTTCCTCTTTCAACTTTTGAACCTTTGCACTTTTGAACTTCTCGTAGAGTGGTGTCCCTTCCTCGTACATCAGACAGTAGGCAGAGATGTGTTCTACGTCAAGCGCCAACGCCTCGTTGATGTCAGATGCCCAGTCGTCCAGTGTTTCGTTGGGAAAACCGAACATCAGGTCGATGCTGATGTTCCGGATGCCGATAGCGCGCAGTCGTTGGACGGCTGTGCGTACCTGCTCTGCTGTATGACGGCGATGCAGGAAACGCAGTCGCTCATCGGAAAACGTCTGTGCACCCATGCTGACGCGGTTGACGGGGAGCTGTGCCAAAACAGCTACATACTCATCGGTAAGGTCATCGGGATTGCACTCGATGGTGATTTCGGAAGCCTCACCATACACCTTATTAATATTATAGAAGAGTTTCTGCAGATTCTCAGCCGATAATTGACTGGGGGTGCCGCCGCCGAGGTAGAGGGTGAGACCCCCTCCAACCTCCCCCTTGAGGGGGAGGCTCTTTGTTAATTCTATCCTTTCCTGCTTCCGCATTTTCATCTCCTGACAAACGGCATCGATGTACCGGTCTTGAAGATCAAGAAGGGTCGTGGAATAGAAGCCGCAGTAGATGCAACGGCTTGCACAAAATGGAATATGAATATACAGTCCTGCCATTTGTTTTGAAGCAAAAATGATACTTGAATGATGCAAAAATACTAATAAGTTATAAAAGTTTTCTATTTTTTAGGTGATTTTTTTGGCTGTTTGCCCGAAAATGTCTAATTTAGTTGCCGATTTGCGAAAAGGGTCGCTCGAAAGGACGAAAATCCTTCGCTGAAAAGAGTGGAAAAAGAGATAGAAATCAATTTATTAACACCTAAATCTATATTGATATGAGAGTATATCAAACAAACGAAATCAAGAACATTGCATTGCTTGGCAGTGCGGGTAGCGGCAAGACCACTCTTGCCGAAAGTATGTTATTCGAAGCTGGAATCATCAAACGTCGTGGTTCTGTTGAAGCAAAGAATACAGTTAGTGACTATTTCCCAGTTGAGCAGGAGTACGGATACTCTGTGTTCCCCACGGTGTTCCACGTAGAATGGAACAACAAGAAGTTGAATCTGATCGACTGTCCAGGTTCTGACGACTTCGTGGGTGGTGCCATCACAGCTCTGAACGTAACCGATCAGGCTGTTATCCTCATCAACGGACAGTATGGTCCTGAGGTTGGTACCCAGAATGCGTTCCGTTATACTGAGAAACTGGAGAAACCGGTGATTTTCCTCGTCAACCAGTTGGATCGCGAGAACAGCGATTTCGATGTGTTGATGACAAACATGAAGGAAATCTATGGTTCTAAGTGTGTTCAGATTCAGTATCCTATCGAGACGGGTGCTGGCTTCAATGCTGTTATCGACGTATTGCTGATGAAGAAATACAGCTGGAAGCCGGAAGGCGGTGCTCCGATTATCGAGGACATCCCAGCCGACCAGATGGATAAAGCGATGGAGCTGCACAAAGCACTCGTTGAAGCTGCTGCTGAAAATGACGAGTCTTTGATGGAGAAATTCTTCGAGGAAGAGAGTCTGACAGAAGACGAGATGCGTGAAGGTATCCGCAAGGGTTTGGTTACACGCAGCATCTTCCCTGTATTCTGCGTTTGCGCAGGCAAGGATATGGGCGTTCGCCGTCTGATGGAATTCTTGGGCAACGTGGTTCCGTTCGTTGACGAGATGCCGAAGATCCACAACACCCGTGGTGAAGAGATTGCTCCCGACAGCAATGGTCCGGAGTCTGTTTATTTCTTCAAGACCGGTATGGAGCCACACATCGGTGAGGTTTCTTACTTCAAGGTAATGAGTGGTAGTATCAAGCCTGGTGATGACTTGACGAATGCTGACCGCGGCTCCAAGGAGCGTATCGGTACCATCTATGCTTGTGCTGGTGCCAACCGTATCGCTGTTGACGAGTTGAAGGCTGGTGATATCGGCTGTACCGTGAAACTGAAGGACGTGAAGACCGGTAATACCTTGAATGGTAAAGACTGTGAGAATCGTTTCGACTTCATCAAATATCCGAACTCTAAGTACTCTCGCGCCATCAAGTCTGTCAACGAGAGTGAGATGGAGAAACTGATGGTTGCGCTGTTGAAGATGCGCCAGGAAGATCCGACGTGGGTTGTTGAGCAGTCTAAGGAGTTGCACCAGACCATCGTTCACGGACAGGGTGAGTTCCACCTTCGTACCTTGAAGTGGCGTCTGGAGAACAACGAGAAGATTCAGGTTCAATATGATGAACCACGTATCCCATATCGTGAGACCATCACGAAGATGGCTCGTGCCGACTATCGTCACAAGAAACAGTCTGGTGGTGCTGGACAGTTCGGTGAGGTACACCTCATCGTAGAGCCTTACGCAGAAGGAATGCCTGATCCAACCGTTTACAAGTTCAACGGTCAGGAGTTTAAGATGAACATCAAGGGTAAGGAAGAAGTCGATCTCGAATGGGGCGGCAAACTGGTATTCATCAACTCTGTGGTTGGTGGTGCTATCGACGCTCGTTTCATGCCGGCTATTCTGAAGGGTGTGATGGAACGTATGGAGCAGGGACCGCTGACCGGTTCGTATGCCCGTGATGTTCGCGTCATCGTCTATGACGGTAAGATGCACCCGGTTGACTCCAACGAACTTTCCTTCATGCTGGCTGCCCGTAATGCCTTCTCGATGGCATTCAAGGAGGCAGGTCCGAAGATTCTGGAGCCTATCTATGACTTGGAAGTATTCGTACCCGCCGACTATATGGGCGACGTGATGAGTGACCTGCAAGGTCGTCGTGCCCTGATTATGGGTATGGACAGCGAAGCCGGCTATCAGAAGCTCGTTGCAAAGATTCCTTTGAAGGAACTGTCTAACTACAGTATCTCCTTGAGTTCTCTGACGGGTGGCCGTGCATCGTTCACCACGAAGTTTGCCAGCTACGAACTCGTTCCGAACGATGTTCAGCAGCAGCTCATCAAGGAGCACGAGGCAGAACTGGCAGAGGAAGACTAATATTTCCGACCACGAGTTACCTGCGGGTAATTCGTGGTCAACGTTTACGCAATGAAGAAACTGACAGGTATCGCTTTATGTGCAGTCGTTCTCTTGATAGGCGGTTGCAGAGGAGAAGTTTCACAGAAGGAATGTATCCTGCCCGGCGACTGTCAGTTGCAAACAGGCGATATCGTCTTTCGCAAAGGTTGCGGCGTCACCAGTCATGCGGTGGTAATGGCTGAAGGCAACGGTGACTATTCACATGTGGGAATTGTAGTTGATTCTGCCGGACACGCGATGATAGTGCATGCGGTACCAGACGAACCTGATTTCGACGGCGATGTGGATCGCGTGAAGATGGATGCGCCAGAGAAATTCTTCTCTGCTGTGAATGCGCTTACAGGAGAGGTGCGGCGCTACAAAAATCCAGAAGTGGCTCGGCGCGTGGCAGCGAAGGCGGTGGAGATTTATAAACGGCACACGCTGTTCGACCACGACTACGATGAAAGCGACACCACGAAACTGTTTTGTACAGAGTTGGTGACCTTTGCCTTCGACCGAGTGGGCTGTCCGCTGAAAGATGTGCCGCGAAGTACACTGAACCTGCTGGGAATGCATCTTCATTGCGCGCTTCCCTCCGACCTGCTTGAAAGCAAGGACTTCAAGAGCGTCAGACGGTTCTGACGAAGAGAGCGAGGAAACGTGGGGAGCGTGGGAACGAGGATAGATAATTTAATAACCCTAATTGATAAACAAAAAAAATTACAAACAATGAAAAAATTATTGAGTATGATGACTGTAGCCCTCTTTGCACTCGTATTGTGCGGATGCCAAGAGAAGGCTCCGAAAGATGTAGCTTGCGATGCAATGACCTGCATGAAGAACAAAGACTATGAAGGTTATGTCAAACTGATGTACTTCAAGAACCAGGAAGATCCCGCAAAGGCTGAAGAAGTGAAGAAGAGCCGCGAGCAGATTGTATCACTCGTCAAGGACAAGATGGACAAAGAGCTGGATTCAAAGCAGGGCATCAAAAACTTCGAGGTTGCTGAAGAGAAAATCGAAGAAGACAAGGCTACTGTAAAGATGAAGGTGACCTATGGTAACGGCGAGACAAAGGACAACGACATGAAGCTCGTCAAAGACAAGGACGGAAAATGGTGGCTTGACTCAGGAAAATAAAGTTTAAGTTACTTATTTGAAATTAAAACAGCCCGAATTTGTTAACAAATACAAATTCGGGTATTTTTATTAACGATTCTTTGTTAACGAATTAAGATTTGCCTTATATTTGCATTCGAAAAGTAAAAATATAGTTATCGTTAACGTTGTCGTTATCGTTATAATATAAGGAAAATGAAGAAAACAACGATTTGGACCATCGCCATCATCATGGGATTCTCATTCCTGGCATTGCTTTATCTCCAGCTGAATTATATCGAGGAAATGGCGGAGATGAAGAAAGAGCAGTTTGACGAATCCGTGAATCGTGCCCTCTATCAGGCTTCGCGCAATCTGGAATTGAACGAGACCCTGCGCTATCTGGAGAAAAATGTCAACGAGACGGAGCGCCGTGCTTACAGTCGCGACACAACGATTACCGATGAGTATGGAAATGTGCAGCAGTCACACCAGTATTCCGTAGCCGACAGCAGTGGAACGGTTTATTCTTCATTCGAACTGAAAACCATCAGCGCCAACCCGTCGAAGACTCCGAAGGCGATGATTCTGAAGAACGACGAGAACACCGTTTCGGCTGCCAAGAAGTCGATGCAGGAACTGGTCAAGAACCGCTATGTCTATCAGAAGGCAATGCT
>CADBAP010000064.1 GCA_902792685.1 uncultured Prevotellaceae bacterium | reverse complement strand
ACAACGACCATATTCGTAAGTGATGATTTCAATTTTTCCATTGTCTGTCCTCCTTTACTTTTTAGCCGGTACTTCACCGAAGCGCTTGGGTTTAACATACGTGTTGATCAGCGGCGTGAATGCATTCATAATCAGAATGGCAAACGACATTCCCTCCGGATAGCTACCCCAGTTACGGATCACCAATGTGAGGAAACCAATAGAAACACCATAAATCAACTGACCTTTGTGAGTCATCGGAGAGGTGACATAGTCGGTCGCCATGAAGATAGCACCCAACATCAAACCACCCGTAAAGATTTCCTGGAACGGATCAGCATATACAGGGTTCGCGAAATGCAGCAATGCACTCAGCACAAATACGGTACCGATGATGGATACAGGAATATGCCAAGTGATGATCTTCTTCCAAAGCATATAGACCAATCCGAGGAGCAGTGCCAAAGCACAGATTTCTCCAACAGTACCTGCACCAGCGTTTGCATTACCCAGCAACAGATCCAGAGAGTTTGGTAACTCCTTCAGATAGCTGACGTCACCAGTCTTGATGGCTTCCTTCATATAATATAAAGGTGTTGCTCCTGTATCTGCATCGAGGTATTTGCCCCACTGGTGAATGGTGGGCCAAGAGGTCATCTGTGCAGGGAAGCTGACCAGCAGGAAACAGCGTCCAACCAATGCGGGGTTGAACGGGTTGTTACCCAGACCTCCGAAACTCATTTTTCCGATACCGATAGCAACAAGTGCACCGATAATGATAATCCAAAGTGGAAGATTTGACGGCAGGTTCATGCCCAGCAGCAAACCTGTCAGCATAGCGGAGCCATCCAAGATAGACGTCTCTCGCTTCAACATGTATTTGGTTATTGCCCACTCAAAGAAGACGCAGGCAGCCACACTGGTCAGACAGACCACAACGGAACCCAATCCGAAGAAATAGAACGATGCGAGCAGAGCCGGCAATAAGGCTATCATCACACCGTACATATTTTTCTCTACAGTATCTGTTCCGTGTGCATGTGGCGAAAGTGAAACAATTAACTTTCCCATAGTTGTATTTGACAATTTTACAATTTTACTGATTTACTATTTATACTCCCCTATCCTTTTCTCATTCAGGATTTGGGGCGGGTTTTACTTCTTCGCATTTCTTGCACGGATGATACCCATCACAGCACCCTTACCTTGCAGGATGTTATCGAGCAACGGACGGTGAGCCGGACATGTGAACTGACAAGAACCGCAAGAGATACAGGAAACAATTTCCTCTTTCTCACAACGTTCCCACTCCTGTGCAACAGAAAGGGTTGACAAGAGATAAGGCTCCAGTCCCATCGGACAAGCGCTCACACACTTGGCACAACGGATACAGGGTTGTGGTTCCTTGCGACGTGCATCGTCTTCTGTCAACACCGTAATAGAGTTGGTACCCTTACATACTGGTGTATCGAGAGAAGAAACAGCCTTACCCATCATCGGACCACCAGCCAACACCTTGTTGTCGCCTTCCGGCATACCACCACAGGTTTCAATCATCTGACTGAACGGAGTACCCATACGAACGAGGAAGTTGCCAGGATTCTTGATCTGCTTACCCGTAACAGTGGTATAACGCTCAAAGAGCGGTTTGCGCTTCATCACGGCCTGATAAACAGCAAATGCAGTACCAACATTCTGTACGATCGCACCTACGTTTACAGGAATAGCGGGAGGAGCGGGCACCTGACGACGGATTACGGCGTCAACCAATTGCTTCTCACCTCCTTGCGGATATTTCTTTTCCAAAGCGACAATCTCAACACGCGGATCGTTCGCTGTAAGTTTTTCAAACAGTTCAATGGCTGCTGGTTTGTTGTCTTCAATGCCGATATAGCCTTTTTCTACCTTAGCAGCTTTCATCAACAGGTCGAGACCAACCAGAATTTCTTCTGCATGTTCCATCATCAGACGATAGTCGGCTGTGATATACGGTTCACACTCGACACCGTTGAGGATGACACATTCAGCGGTTGCCGTTGGAGGAGGACACAGTTTGATGAAGGTTGGGAAACCTGCACCACCCATACCTGTTACACCTGCAACTTTTACACGCTCTACGATTTCCTCCGGAGTTAGTTCTGGATGATCTGCTAACTTCTCCAGCTTGTCTGAGCGGTCGATGCTCTCTTCCCATTCGTCGCCTTCAACATTGATGATGATAACCGGTTTGCGGTAACCCGTTGCATCCATCGATTCGTCAATCTTGAATACGGTACCTGAAACAGATGAGTAAATCGGAGCACTGACGAAACCACCAGCTTCCGCAATCATCGTTCCCACTTTCACCTTGTCACCTTTGGCAACAACAGGTTTAGCAGGAGCACCAATATGTTGTGAAAGAGGAAAGATTGCCTGCTTGGGCAATTCTGCCAAACGTGTTTCAACCTCGTGGGTCAGTTTGTTTTCCTCTGGGTGTACACCACCAATTCTAAAAGTTCTTACTTTCATGCTTTAGCCTCCTCTTCTGTGGTTTTAGGGGTTACAGGTTCTGCCTTCGGAGCTTCTACCTTTACTGTTTCCTCTTTCATCGGAGCTTCCACCTTTACTGTTTCCTCTTTCTTCGGAGCTTCTACCTTAGCAGTAGCTTCTGTTGGAGCAGCAGTGTTCTCAGCAGGTTTCGGTTTACGTGCTGGGAAGTTGACGGCCAGAATAGCACCCGTCGGACATGCTGCTTCACACTTACGGCACAGACGACACTTCTCCGGATCGATGTAACTGAGATTGTTCTCAATGGTGATAGCTTCAAACTTACATTCCTTCTGGCACTTGCCACAGCCGATACATGCGGCAGAACAGTTCTTCTTGGCAACAGCACCCTTGTCTTTGTTCACGCAGCTGACCACCATACGACGTCCCTTCGGACCTTTCTTGCGGAGTTCGATGATATGGCGCGGACAAGCTTTGACGCAAGCACCACAAGCCACACACTTCTCTTCATCCACTTCAGGCAGACCTGTTTCCTCGTTCATGTGGATGGCATCAAACGTACAAGCTCGTGTACAATCGCCACAACCCAGACAGCCGAAGCCGCAAAGAGTCTCGCCTGTACCTGTTGCATTCATCGCTGCACAAGTACGCAAACCGCTGTACTCAATGACACGTGGACGATGCTCGCAAGTTCCATTACAGCGCACGACAGCAATCTTCGGGTCGGTATTGGCAACTGCCATACCCAGCAAGTCTGCTACCTGCGACATTGTCTCCTGTCCGCCTACCGGACAAAGCAATCCTTCGAGAGAGCCTGCGTCGCAAGCTTTAACCAATGCGTCGGCCATTCCCGAACAACCAGGGAATCCGCATCCGCCGCAGTTGGCACCGGGAAGTGCTTCAAGCACTTGTCCGATTCGAGGATCTTCGTAAACAGCAAACTTCTTGGAAGCCGCATAAAGGACTACTGCCGCAATCAATGCGATAGCTCCAAGTACGATTACTGCATAAAGAATAAATTCCATAATGTTTTTTATTTGATTTGTTTGTTATTAAGTATTCATCAGTCAGAACTGTTGATTATTCCAAAGTAAACGAAAACTTCTGCCGTAACTTCTCTCTCATCAAGTAAACGATGAAATAGTACGGTATCAGAATGCCCAGACTCGACAAAGCAGCAAGCACTTCATTCCCGCTAACCTGCAGGATAAAGACCAGTGTAGCCACTAAGATTATAAAAGGATAGACGAAACCTACCAGCACAGCCTGTAATGCTGTTTGATAGGTAGCAACAACGACGACAGCATCTCCGGCCACATGTTGGCCAATAGATACTTTATCGTATATATCCACCAATTTCTCTTTGGTATCGGAAGCACTGCAATGTGCAGAAATCTTACAACCGGAACACGCAGAAGTCTGCATGATTCGTACCTTCATGCATCCACCTTCAATAGATTCCACAATGCCAGCGTGCTTTATCTTGTTGCTCATGTCGTTTTCGTAGTCTGTATGCAATATCTTTTGCATTGCTGCAAAGGTACTCTTTTTTTCTATTTTGAGCAAATAAAAGACGGAAAAATATGTGCAAAGTATTTTATTACAACATTTTTCGTGAAATATGCTTTGTAATTACGGAGAATTCATTATCTTTGCAGTGTAAAAAAATACTGATGATGAAGACCACAGAACTAACCGCACAACAGATTGAGCGATTCATTAAGAAAATCACTCATAAGTTTCCTGCAACCGATGAAGCATCGGTGATGACAGACATTCATCTCCGCGTCACACAAGACAGCGGTGAGATGATGGCTTTCGACGACGATGATCAGGAAATCACCCGTTGTGTGATAGAAGAGTGGATTGACAACAAAGACGAACAATTCTATCAGGCTGTGACCATGATTCTCCGTCAGGAACTGACTACGCATCAGGCGGATGTGGAAAATATGAGTATTCTGAAACCCTACAGCTTTGTTTTGGAGAACGATGATAAAGAAAACGTCGCCGAACTGTATGTAGTCGACGACGAAACGGTTATTATCGGAGGTGATTTGATGGAGGGACTTGATGATGACTTGGATAAATTCCTAGACGATTTGCTGAAATAATCCATCACCCATCACCCATCACCTAGCTTTTATAGCTTCACTTTCTTTTTCACCCCAGCGCTCTCGTTGCTCATTCTGTCGAGGGCTGTTACGACGTAGGTATATTTCTGCGTACCGTCTTCGTATGGCATCACCAATGAGGTACTGTTGGTAATCATCACGATTTTGGATGCATCCTCCGTATTGACGGATTCACCAGGAGCAAACTTATACACCACATATTTTGTTACTTCATCCCTCCAGCTCTTTGCTTTGGGAGCCTGCCAGGAAAGCACATAGCCGTGTTCTGTCCACGCAGCTTTCACCTTCTTGGGTTTCTTCGGAGCTGCATCATCAATAAACGGCATCAGCGGCTGGAGCGCAGGATAACGCCAGAAATATTTTCTCAGATTGGTTCCGTATTTGCCCACATCATCGACGGCTGCTTTCGCATACCACAAAACGGTTCCATCGACATTCACCAATTTGTCGTGCAAAGCATACTTTGCCGCCATCTGATGATTGCCCGGATTATCCGGATCGGCATTCTTTACCGTACGTTCGATATCCTCACCAATATAGAGCGGGCGATTGCCGGCATGATTGTTCCACCATTCTATCAGCGTTTTATAATCTGCCGACTTGTGTCCGATTTCCCAATATATTTGAGGAACACAATAATCAATCCATCCGTTGTTCACCCACTTCAACACATCAGCGTATAAGTCATCATAGTTCTGCAAACCACTCGTCTGACTACCCACACCAGGAGCATTCTTCTGGTTTCTGTAGATACCGAAAGGCGATACACCGAACTTCACCCAAGGTTTTACGCTGTGGATGGAATCAGAGAGCTGTTTGATAAATAGGTTCACATTGTCGCGGCGCCAGTCTCCCCGATCCCGGATACCATTGTTGTACTGATTATACTGACGGTCATCAGGAATCTTCTGACCCGCAACCGGATAAGGATAGAAATAGTCATCGATATGTAAACCGTCAATATCATAACGGCGCACGATATCGTTGACAATCGTACAGATATATGCTCTGTTCTCTGGCATGCCTGGATTCAAGATAAACTGTCCGTCATAGGAGAACACACATTCTGGATGACGAATAGCGATATGATTGGAAGCCAAATCATGAGTGGTCTTCGTCTTGGCACGATAAGGATTGATCCAAGCATGAATCTCCATTCCGCGCTGATGACACTGTTCCACCATCCACTGCAAAGGATCCCAATAAGGGTTGGGTGCCTTTCCCTGTTTTCCAGTCAGAAAACGACTCCAAGGCTCGTAACTGCTCTGATAGAGAGCATCACACTCCGGACGAACCTGAAAGATAATCGCATTGACACCGTCTTTCTGCAATTCATCCAACTGATAGCTCAGGGTTTGCTGCATCCGGTCGGTTGACAGTCCTTGAAACTGTCCGTTTACACACTGAATCCAAGCCCCTCTGAACTCACGTTTCGGACGAGGTTTCGCTGCAGAAAGACTCTCTGGAAGGATACACAAAAAGAAAATGGCGAGCACAAAGTTCGCCAGACGAAGTGTTTTTATATTCATTTCTTTGCAGTTTTTTTGAATGCGTTCTTATAAAACCGTGTCTCAGCATTCAACACGTCATATAGTTTCTTGGCTGAAAGGACATTCAGGAACTTGACGTGATATGTGCGTTCTATCTGTTTCATCTTCACCTCAAGGGCATCGCGCTGCTCGATAACTTTCCGATAAGCTGCTTCTGAAGTGGGATTTGACTTCTTCAAAGCCTTTTTCTGCTGATGTATGGCTCGCAGTTGGTCAGACATCTCATCATATAATGGAAAGAATTTAGCCGCTTCCTGTTGGCTCAGCCCTGCTTCTTCTGTGATAAACTTCTGCCTGTCGGCCTTGAATTTTGCGGGGTCAAACTTCTCTTGCGCCTGCATACCCAAACAACCAGTCAGCAGCGCTATTACAAGAAACAGATGTTTTAAGTTCATATTCTTCATGAGGATCTTCTATTTTGTTATGTTCTCTGGCAACTGAAATCTACTCACCAGAGATATATGCATACATGTCTTCTTTGTCAATCATCACATAATCAGCCATTTCGTCGAAAGCATCTTCTGCCTCTATGGTGGTTTCAGCTACTTCAACGCGCGTTTTGTCAAACACTTGTGCTTCTTTCGTATTCTCTTTCACTGAAACATAAATCCCTGCCGAAAACAGTACGGACAATACGCATGCCGCAGCGAGAAGATGTACTCGGTACTTCTTCCACACACTCATCTTCACAACCCGTGCAGATGATTCTTCCGGCAGCTGGCTGATGATGTTATCGGCAAGTGTTTCAAAGTAATTTTCAGGTACCTTGAAAGGGTTCTCGCGCCCAAACATTTCTTTCAAATTCTCTTCTGTTCTCATCGGTTTATCTCTCTTTTTACTTTTATTGACGTACAATTGCTAAAAAGGTTTAATGGAATCGTGCTGATTCCTCAACTTTTTCGTTTAACATACTCCGATATCTTCTGTACGGCAATATGGTATGAGGCTTTCAACGCTCCTTCAGACGTATCCAGGACCTTACTGATTTCGCTATATTTCATCTCGTCAAAGTAACGCAGATTGAACACTGTGCGCTGCACACCGGGCAAGGTTGCAATGGCTTCATACAACAAAGCTTGTCCGCGGTCGCCATCGAAATACTCATCCGCCATCAACCGGTTGGCAACAGTCAACTCAGCATCTGAGCTGACAGCATTTGCCACCTTCTTCTTGCGCAGAAAATCCAATGATTCATTCACCGCAATACGATAAAGCCATGTGGACATTTTGGAATCACCTTTAAATTCTGGAAGGTTCTTCCAGGCTTTCAGGAATGTGTTTTGCAACACATCATTGGCATCCTCATGATCCAATACAATACGACGAATCTTCCAATACAACTGTTCACTGTATTGGCGCACAATATTCTCAAAAGCTTTGCGTTGTGATTCGGGCTTGCCTTGAGGTTCCAATGTTGTTACTTGATAGAGATTTTACGAGCAAGCTTTCCTATTTTGACGATATAGCAGCCTTTAGGAAGGTTCAGCTCATACTTCTTGTCATTTCCTTCAATCTTGATATTCATCACCTTTACCCCCAAAACATTGTATATTTCAAGGGTTTGGCCGTTGGCATTGACCACGTGAAGAGTTGACTGATTAACGGATATAGAGATATTCTGGAAATCATTTTCCATAATCTCTATAGCGCTATTGGCAATGCTCTGCATCGGAATGCTCAACATGAACATGCCACATAATAAAATGGAAAGTATCTTATTTCTCATACGCGTATCAGTTTTATCCTTGTTGCAAAGATAGAACATTCGCAGCAAATTGGAACGTTTTATCAGTAAGAAAAGCGATAAATTAGCATTATTTAACTATTCCGGCTCTATTTTTCGCAGGATTCCACCTCAATACAGTCGCCTTCGTTGGTCAAAAACGTATTCGGAAAGACGGCTCTTGCTTCTTGCAACAAGATGTTTTCATCTTCATATCGGGCAGAATAATGACCCAAGAGCAATTTCCCCACATGAGCATCGAGGGCTACTTGTGCCGCATCTTTGGCCGTACTGTGGTTATATAACACAGCTTTGTCTTTTTTGTCTTCGGCATAGGTGCTTTCATGATACAACAGATCGACACCCTCAAGCTGCTTATATAAATAAGGTATATAACGGGTATCGGAACAATAAGCATAGGAACGGGGCTTCTCGGCAGGCAGCGTCAGCTCACTATTGGGAATCTTCTTCCCTTCTTCTGTCACCCAGTCGGCACCATTTTTGATATTGTTGATCTGGCAGAGCGGAATCTGATAGAAGTCAATCTTTTCCCTGCGGATATGCGGAAGCGTCTGCTTCTCCTGAAAAAGGAAACCGCAACAGGGTATTCGGTGTTCCAAAGGAATCGTCGTCACCGTCACACCATGATCCTCATATATGACTGCCTGCTGCGTTGTGTCAATCGCATGAAACACAACTTCATACTCCAAATTATACAGGAACATCTCCGATTGCAGATCCAGCAGTTTCTTCAACTCCTTGGGTGCATAGATATGAAGGGGTGCAGTTCGTCCCATCAAACCGAAAGTGGAAATCATGCCGATCAAACCAAAGCAATGATCACCATGAAGATGAGAGATGAAGACCGTAGAAATGCGGCTGAAAGACTGGTGGGTTCTTCGCAACTGCACCTGTGTTCCCTCACCGCAATCAATCATAAACAGCTTCCCTCGCACCTCCACAATCTGTGAGGATGCGTTGTGCTGTCTCGTTGGCAATGCGCTGCCACAGCCTAAGATATGGACTCTAAACGGCTCCAATTAGTTATGATTGACATTGACCATTGATCTTTGACCATTGATCTTTGACCTTTGACCTTTGACCTTTGACCTTTAAAAATTACTTCAGTCTTTGGAAGCCGAAGATACCTTCTTTATTCTCCAGGAACAATGAGTCGGCACGCAATTCGTTGATAGTAAACGTATCGGTGTTCAACACCAGCTTTCCGTTATAAATCTTCCACGTAGTCCACGGATTCGACTCGGCATCGGCATTCGACTTCACCTTGCCGCCTTCTTCAATCTGGAAACTCTTGGCAAGACTCGACCATTTGCCCTGTAAAGTGGTCAAGTTGATAACGGTTGTAGCCATCGTGTCACCATAGACAATAGAACGGATTACAGCCATACGGTCACCTGTGAGCATACCGCCCTGTACGACTGACGAATCATCCATGTTAATCATGAAATGATGCACATTTCCGTCATCGTCGATGAGTTCCAGTGTATGCATCATCGAACCCTCACCGCATTTTCCGTAAATGGTACTGTCGCCAGCATTGGCGGCCGCCAAAGAATCATTTTCACCAGCTTGCTGCGAAGAATTACCTTCCTTACAGCCCCAAATCACAAATGTTGCCATCATCAGGGCAACGAATACTCTCAAATGCTTCATTTATTGTTCCTCCGTTGTTATTTATTCTGTTTGTTTGTCAATATTTTGTTCTTGTTTCTTAGCTTCATCCCATAGTTTATCCATTTCTTCCAACGTCATAGCTGTCAACGGTTTACCCATTTTCATGGAATGCTGCTCCACATAACCGAAACGACGGATAAATTTCTGGTTAGTCATCTCCAGTGCATTGTCAGGATTGAGCTTGTACAATCTGGCGGCGTTGATGACGGAAAAGAGGAAATCACCCAGTTCTTTGGTTGATGCGTCCTTGTCTTCCTTACGTAATTCTGCTTCCAGTTCGTCGAGTTCCTCACGCACCTTTTTCCAGACATCTTCTTTTTCTTCCCAGTCGAATCCCACATGACGGGCTTTATCTTGAATGCGATAAGCTTTGATGAGCGAAGGCAGGGAAGCGGGAACACCAGACAAGACGGTTTTGTTACCGTCTTTTTCTTTCTGCTTGATCTGCTCCCAGTTGTCAAGAACCTGTTCAACGCTGATTTGGTTCCCTTCGCTCCCACATTCCCTCGTTTCC
>CADBAP010000063.1 GCA_902792685.1 uncultured Prevotellaceae bacterium | reverse complement strand
ATCGTACCTGTTCGTGCTCACGGACAATACGGTTTTAAAATTAGTGATGCAGAAAAGTTTGTATTCTCCCTTGTTGGCAATATGCCAAACTTTAATGAAGCACAGCTACAATCTTATTTTCGTGGTTTGCTCCTGACAAAGCTAACCAGTATTATTTCGCAGAAAATTATCAACGATAAGATATCCGTATTGGAAATTCCAACACGTCTGCAGGAGATTTCAGCATATTGCCAAAACGAGTTAATGCCGTTCTTTGCAGATTACGGCGTAGAAATCATACTGTTCAACATAATCTCTATAAACATTCCAGAGGATGACCCAAGTCTGAATGAAGTTAAAAGAGCCAAGAACCTTTCAGCAAGATTGAAAATTGCAGGACGAGAGAATTATAAGATGGAGCGTTCTTTCGATGTAATGGATAAGGCTGCTGAAAATGAGAGTGGCACAGGTGCGGCTTTCATTAATGCAGGGTTAGGGTTAGGTGCTTCGCTTAATATGGGAAAACAGATTGGCGAACAGCTGATGCCTAATGGAAGTGATGTTCCGCCACCAATTCCGACAAGTGTTTCCTATTTCCTTGCTATCGATGGCAAACAACAAGGTCCGTATAATTCACAGCAGATACAGGAAGCAATAACACAGGATTCAAATGTCTTGAATCTATTAGCATGGAAGAAAGGAATGCTCAACTGGCAGCCTTTGAGTTCATTTGTGGAGTTCGCAACACAAGATGATAGCGAATGTCCTCCACCAATTCCAGAATAACAAAAATTTTCAACAATAAAAGAATAAAATTATGAAAGCATTACAATGTGAAATGTGTGGCAGCCAGGATTTGGTAAAAGACGGTGGTGTCTTTGTGTGTCAATCGTGCGGTACAAAGTATTCTGTAGAGGAAGCTAAGAAAATGATGGTTGAAGGAACTGTCGATGTTAAAGGTACTGTTAAAGTAGACACCTCTGACGAGTTAAAGAATCTGTATGAGATAGCACGTCGCGCTAAAGAAACTGAAAATAATGAGAATGCAGCCAAGTATTATGATATGATTCTCGTGAAAGACCCAGGCAGTTGGGAGGCAAACTACTATGTTGTTTATTTCAAATCCATGGGATGCAAAATAGCTGAAATATGGTCTGCAGCAAATGATATGGCTAATTGTCAGGCATCTATAATCAAGCTAATCAAGGAAAATGAAACAGATGAAGTATTGCAGAAGGCTGCATTAGCAGAGATTTCATTAAGGAATATCTCAATATCGTCTATGTTATTCAATGCGGCAAGAAGTCATTACGAAGGTATTGACGCCAGCATTCAGAACAAATTCGTACAGGAATATTGCAATAATGCAGCAGCGTCAGCTCAAATTATGTATAATTTTGGAGATGAGGTCGAAGAAAAGTTTGAAGGAAAATATTCAGAATTTTCTATCCAAGGATGGAAAAGTGGTATTTCTATCCATAAAGAATATGTGAAATATCTCATAGACAAGACAGGAAACATCAATCTAATCAACTCCTATGGCGATAAAATAAGGAAATACGATTCTACTTATGTAAATCCAGAAGTAAATACGTCTTCTTGTTATGTTGCAACTGCTGTTTATGGCTCATACGATTGTCCAGAAGTTTGGACTCTTCGCAGATTTAGAGACTTCACACTTGACGAAACTTGGTATGGACGTTTGTTTATTAAGTTTTATTATGCAATTAGTCCTGTATTTGTGAAGTATTTTGGAAATGTAAGAGTATTCAAATTACAAGGAAGAAAACTACTTGACAAGTGGGTAGTTAAACTTAACAGTAAGGGATATAAGAATACTCCATACAAGGACAAATACTAATTCCTTTAAACTCAAATTCCCAATTGGATATGTTCACGATCCCGTGAAGCGTATGGCGAAGGTCTGCGCTTTCTTTGTATGATTGTTTAACCAAAACTATATCAATTATGAAAAGATTTTTTATGTTTGTGGCAATGTTGGCAATTGCCACGAGTTGTTTCGCTTATTATGGAGATTATTCTTCAAGTTCCAACTCTGGGTGGTTAACATTCCTTGGAATTGTTTTGCTTATCTGGGGAGTCCTTCAGATTATCTTGTTCTTTAAAGTTTGGGGTATGACGAACGACATCAAGGCTCTGAAGAAAGACCATTTCAATGAGGGAACGTTTGAAACCAATACATCGTTAGCCAGATACCTGAGAAAGAATCTCGTTTTGGGGAATATGGATAATGTAAAACGTATTTTGTTACAGGACTTTATCGATAATGTTGAATCTGCTTATGGAGAACTCAGGGCCTATGGCTATGTTACAGATGATGAGGGCAATGAAAAATATGTCAGTTTAAAGGAGCAGAACCTGAAAGAATCTATTCGTCCTTACGTGGAAAACCTGCAGAAACAATTCGACAAGATTGGTGAGGAATTACCAGTTTATATCCAGCGGATGGAAACATTTGGCGATTATTATAGTTTGTTTACAAAGGAAGATTTGGTTGTCAACATCGAGAAAGAAGAACCGCAAGAAAAATAATCCCCTCTACAATATAACGATAATTTATCCTACCATCCTGCACCTAAACTGATTATCAAGAAGTTAGGTGCAGTTTTTTGTGAATTATCCTGCACCTAATCCTTCATTTTATCCTGCACCGAACCAAATAGCTCCTTACCAAACGAATTGATAAAAATCCCACATTTCCTGCACCGGATACTGATTATCAGACGATTACGAAATATTTCCTACACCGTTTCCTGCACCGTAGAACAAATTTCCTGCACCTTTTCCTGCACCTGAAAAACGTTATGAATTTCAATTTTCAGATTTGTTTCCGTTTTCAACAACATTTTCTTCAAATTATTTTGCGCAACCTTTTATTTTATGTACTTTTGCGATAAGCAAAATGGTGCTTATCCAAACCAATTCTTTACATTGATAATTTATATGATGACAGAAGAACAAATCTATAAGAACGTGCCGGAACACTATCCCATCTGTTATAACGACAATTGTGAATTGGCAGAGGAATGTCTTTGTCGGCTGGCTGCACGTTACGGAGAACTCAATGATAACCTGTTGCAGGTTGTCAATCCTCGAAAAAACTGTGGGAAGACTTGCGTTTACCACCAACCCAAACGCATATCGAGAATGGCTTACGGTATGACTCACACCTTTGATCAAGTGTTGGCTAAGGATGCGCCGGCTATCCGTTCAACACTCGTTCAACACTTCGGCAACGGTTCTTATTACGTTCGCCGAAACGGAAAGTTCCCCATATCGCCTGCTGAACAGGAATATATTCATCAGCTTTTCCGCAAATACGGCTATGCAGAAGGTGCATCGTTCGATGAATATCGCTATGAAGTTGAATGGTGATAACACTGCAATCGTCATCGAAAAGTAAAAGTACAAGACTTGTACAACATTCTTGTAGAACTTCTACAAAAGCCTTGTAGAAGTTCTACAAAATTGTTGTATGCCTTCTACAAAGTGCTTGTAGACCTCTCAAACTGTACTTTAACGATTTTAGTTGAGTACTTTGAGTCTTATTTGTACTTGTGGTTGACTTTGGTTAATACTTAATTTTACTTTCAGTTGACTCTCTTTTTGTTTACTTTTAATTCCAGTTGATATTGTTTTTTTGAATCCACGGTGCAACTTTCGGAGCAGGAAAATCGCCCTACGGTGTAGGAAACGGTGTAGGAAAAATTCCGCAACTCTCTGATAATCAGTATTCAGTGCAGGAAATGCAGGATTTACTTAATTCTTGCTCCTATAGCACTGAACTGTTTGCCGTTCTTTTCAATTACGAGTTTACCGTTTTGCAGGTACTTCACAGCTCGGTTGTCAGTTGGCTCTTTTGTGACAGCATCGATAGCGGTGTTGACTTTTGTGATTTTGTTTCCGTTCTCATCGTATGCATAGTAGGTATTGCCATTGATGGTACGAGGTGTTGCTACCGCTTCGGCAAATTTGTTGATGTCAAAGCTGGGAATATCATCAGTCCAGATGGCAATCTTGCCGGCACCAGCGTATTTTTCGCAAATCTCAGGCACATCAGCCGCCTTATCGTGACTGTTGACGAAGTAATCTGCCCAAGTCTGCGTGGGAACCCATGTGCCTGTGACGTATGACGATGCAGGGAACTCTTTGTCTGTTTTCGTAATGTTAATCTCTGTGATGCCAGGATGACCTGTAATTCTGCGTAGAGAAGCATCGTAGATGATACCATATTCCGGGTCGGAGTTGATGTTCAGCGTGCCGCCGCCATCGGGTAGGATAGGGGCTTTGCCTCCTTTGAAGTAGCAGGCGTCAGCATAGCCTTCTGATTTGGTACGAAGATCCCAACCATCCTGACAGTTCTCCTGATAGTTGTTCATGTAGTGAACATTGCCGCCGCGTTGCAAGGGCAGACGTGATCCTTCTATATTCTTGAAACAGTTATGATGGGCTGAGATGGTGCGACAACCCTCATAGACATCGCTGTCGCCTTTTCCCCACAGACATGCTTTGTCGTGATCGTGGAAGAGGTTGTAAGAAATTGTCAACCACTGCACATTGTTCTTGCAGTCAACCAATCCGTCGTAGCGGTCTTTATTAGCTGCACCACCATTGAAGAATTCGCAATGGTCAATCCATACATGTGCGCCCCAGTCTGTCTTGGCACTCTTGATGTCTGCCTGAATGCCGATACAGTCGGGATCGCCAACTTCTTTCTGTGCGCCATCACGCCAGGCAACGATTTTGTTTTCGCCGCTTTTCAATACTGGTACACCTTTCATGGTGAAGCGGCAGTTACGGATGATAACATTCGATGTGCACTGCATCACAAAGGTGATACGTGAAAAGAGGGGAGCGTTGCCCTCAGCGTCAGGAATACCTATTAGTGTCTTGTTGTTGGCAATCATGATGCGTTCGCCATAGGTGCTTTCTACACCTTCAGAACCATCCTGTTTGTCACAAAGCTTACCTGTTGACCAGTCATCTACATAGCATTTGATACCTGTATTCATGTCGTGGTCAACGAGGATGATGTAAGGTTTGGTACTCTGCAGGTAGGCTTGCAGTTGAGATAAGTTCTCGGCTTTGACCACCTCGCCGCCTTCACCGCCTGTTGTTCCTCCAGCGAGATAGTGGTTGGTACCAGGTGTGCCGGCATAAGCCGCAAAGCCATCGATGCCGAAATTTCGTCCGTCAACCGTCTGTGCCTGCATCGTCAGCACACTTGTCAGACAGCCGATCAAAGTAAAAAGTAGTTGTTTTTTCATTGTCATTTTTTTGAAAACGGGCGGAAGGTTTCCCTTCGCCCGTTTGCTGTGTTTGTTTTAGAAGATTGAAGTGATAGCTTATTATTTCATCTGAACGCCAGAAACCGTGTAGCGTTTGCCATTCTTTTCAATGACGATTTGTCCGTTCTGAACGTATTTGCGCGGCTTCTTAGCATCAGTATTGGTCGTAATGACTTGTTCGATACCTGTTGTTGTCGGTGCGAAAGCAATTGCATATAGGAGCATCGAATCGCCCTTTTTGATAACATAATTCTTATCGGCTGTAGCGTTGATGATGGCACAATTGTTTGCATTGGTTTTTACGTTAGTGCCATCGACTTTGATATTCTTGCCTGGTTTGTCAAGTACAAGTGTTATAGTACAATTGCTGGTAGGTGTAAGCGTGAATGTTGTTGAGGTTTCAATCTTCATACATTCACCATACGTTGCTCCGTTGTATGTAACGGGATCTTTATCCGTTGAGAAATTAGCTGATACATCCTTGATAAGTAGTGATACATCAGCATTGTCACAAACAGGTGCTTTTGCTTCGAAATAGATGATGGTTAAGCCATCCAGACCTGGAGTGTCTGGATTAACAGGCTCTGCCTGTGTCTTGTCGATGATGATGGTGTACTTCATCTCGGCATCAGCATTGGTAACGGTGAATACAGCGGTTGCCGTAGCTCCAGCAGCTGGTGCTGCAATAGAGAAGGTATTGCTGCCTTCGTCGGTGGCTCCCTCTGCTACAACAGTAGATGCATCATCGGTAGGAGTAACCGTTACTACGAATGCTGCCTGTGTATCTGATGAGGCAACACTCTTGGTGTAGCTGAGGTTTGAGAAATTGACGGTTTCACCATCGAGCTTGAAGGATGCTGAAGCATCAGCTGGCTCGAAGTTGCCACCTAAGAATCCTTTGAACTTTGAAGCTGTCTGATAGTCTTTCAGCTTGCTCTCCAAAGCTGTGTTGATGTCGTAACTCTTATCGTCGGCATCAGTGAATGTAAACTCGAAGTCGCCACCCTGAATGCGGCCGGCACCCCATGTGCGGTTTGTTACGATGTTAGGAACGTCTGCTGCGTTGTCTGCAGTGTATTCGTACATCAATGAAGAATCTGTATCGAAATTGTTGTACTTGTTGCCACCGGATTTTGTTGTAACATCCTCTGGAACTTTTGTTTGAGGATCGGTTACCTCATAGCAGTCAAACTCAACAGCATTGGTTGCAGAGTAGGGCTTGTACTGGATGCCAGAGCCGACCATTTGGTTTCCGTAGGATTTGATCATACCACCGGTCTCACCAGAGAATGTTGGAGCATCCTTAAGGTCTGTACCATACTTGGTGTCAGCGCCCTGCAATGAAATCATCATAGGTTTGGTGCAGTTACGGAAATAGTTGCAATCCATAAATACGCTTGAGCCTGTTGTTGCGCCTGAACCATATTTGGAAACACCATCATAGTAGTTGTTGAACATGTGTACTGACATTGTACGGATACGGGCATGACGAGAGTCACTGTGGTCGAACCAGTTGTGGTGATATGTGATGTAGTTAGGACCACTCTCGCTCTTCATACCACACATGGTTGACTTACCTGTATCCCAGAAGTGAACGTATGAAATGGTAACGAATTTAGAGTTTGATTTTACGTCGATAGCACCGTCACCCTTCTTTTGGTCGCCACCTTTGTTAGGACCATAGAATACATCAACATTGTGAATCCAAATGTTGGAGTTGTCTGTGTCGAGTGATATACCATCGTCAATGCCTGTCTTGACAGCAATGTTACGAATTTCTACGCTCTTGGCATTTCGAACAAGGAACCCAAAACCGTAAATGACAGCATCATTACCTACACCTTCAAAGGTCATATTTAACTCAGAATCGGCATTTCTTCCCTTTACCTGGAGACCTTCAGCCTTGCTGCCAAAATAGTCAACATCTGCAGCATTTACTGTGCCGACAAAACGGAAAGCGATAGGAGTCTTATCTTGTCCCTTTTCATAGGCTGCAATGATAGACTGCAAACCTGTGCATGCGGTCTTACCACCTTTGGCATCTGTTTGAACCTGAGTAGAGATAGTCTTTGCAGTTTTTGCGGTCACATAAAAAACTTTTGCACCATCTTTCAGTGTACCGTCGTTGTTGTAGGCACCTACGCCGGTAGCATATTTGAAATGAGCAAAACCTGAGCGGTCGAAGTTTTTAACTTCAATAACGTCAGAGACAACCTTATCGGCATCCATCTCAGTTTCTCCCACAACAGGGACTACCTTTAACTGGTAATTGCTACCTGCCGTCAGACCTAATGCCTCAACACGGGCATAAGAGCCATAGGAGCGCAATAGCTGACCGTCGAGTTTTGTCCAAGTGGCACCACCATCGGCTGAAACATAGCCATTATACTGTGAGTAGCTACTGCTGAGACCTGTAAATTCCATCCAGCAGCTTTCATACCAACCTCCCTGAGCTTGTTTTGTAAGTGCAGCAAATGATGTTACAGTGAAAAACATCATGCATACAGCAAGTAAGATTTTCTTGTTCATTTTGTTTTAGTTATCAGTAATATTTAAATTTCTGGTGCAAAGGTAGTGATTAAAATTATATATATATTAAGGTGTAGCGAAAAAAAACACGCAAACGTTTGTAAAAGTGTTGGGTTGACAATAGGTGATGGGTGTTGGGTGATGGGTGTTGGATAAAAAAAGAGCGCGTCATTTCTGACACGCTCTCTTTGAAATATCAAGTGATCAATTATTTCTCACCTTCCATATCGGCCTTCAGCTTAGCCAATACATCGAGGTCGCCAAGAGTGGTGCTTGCTGCTACGTTCTGGATAGCAGGAGCAGCCTCCTTCTTAACGGTCTTCTTCTTAGCAGCTGCCTTTGGCTCGTCCTTCACATCCTCGAAGGTACGAGAGTGTGAGAGGATGATACGCTTGGTGTCCTTTACAAACTCGATAACCATGAATGGCAGTTCCTCACCAGCCTGAGCCTGAGTACCGTCTTCTTTTACGAGATGCTTTGGAGTAGCGAAACCTTCACCACCTTCGTTGAGTGTGATGACTGCACCCTTGTCCATTGCCTCTGTGATCTTACCAGTGTGGATAGAACCTGGAGTGTAGAGTGTCTCGTAAGTATCCCATGGGTTTGGTTCGAGCTGCTTGTGACCGAGGCTCAGACGACGGTTCTCTTTGTCGATTTCGAGAACAACAACGTCGATTTCTGCACCCTGCTGTGTGAACTCTGAAGGATGCTTAACCTTCTTGGTCCAAGAGAGGTCGCTGATGTGGATCAGACCGTCAACACCTTCTTCGAGTTCAACGAAGATACCGAAGTTGGTGAAGTTGCGAACCTTAGCGGTGTGCTTGCTGCCAACAGGATATTTCACCTCGATAGCCTCCCATGGATCTTCCTTCAGCTGCTTGATGCCGAGAGACATCTTGCGCTCGTCGCGGTCGAGTGTGAGGATAACTGCCTCTACCTCGTCGCCAACGTGCATGAAGTCCTGTGCTGAACGCAGGTGCTGGCTCCAAGACATTTCGCTAACGTGAATCAGACCTTCTACACCTGGTGCGATTTCAACGAATGCACCGTAGTCAGCCATGACAACAACCTTACCCTTCACGTGGTCACCTACCTTCAGGTCTGTGTCAAGTGCATCCCATGGATGTGGAGTAAGCTGCTTCAGACCGAGGGCAATGCGCTTCTTCTCGTCGTCGAAGTCGAGGATGACAACATTGATCTTCTGGTCGAGTTCTACAACCTCGTGCGGATCGCTTACGCGGCCCCAAGAGAGGTCTGTGATATGGATGAGTCCGTCAACACCGCCCAGGTCAACGAATACACCGTAAGTCGTGATGTTCTTAACGGTACCTTCGAGAATCTGACCCTTTTCGAGCTTGCCGATAATTTCCTTCTTCTGTGCTTCCAACTCTGCCTCGATGAGAGCCTTGTGAGAAACAACAACATTGCGGAATTCCTGGTTGATCTTAACGACTTTGAATTCCATTGTCTTACCAACGAATACGTCGTAGTCGCGGATGGGGTGAACGTCAATCTGGCTACCTGGCAGGAATGCCTCGATACCAAATACGTCTACAATCATACCGCCCTTTGTGCGGCACTTTACGAAGCCCTGGATGATCTCGTCGTTGTTCAAAGCGGCATTGACGCGATCCCAGCTCTTGCTCAAACGAGCTTTCTTGTGGCTCAGCACCAGCTGACCCTTCTTGTCTTCCTGGTTCTCTACGTAAACCTCTACAACATCACCTGCTTTCAGTTCAGGATTGTAGCGGAATTCAGATGCAGGAATAATACCATCGCTCTTGTAACCGATGTTGACAACAACTTCTTTCTTGTCAACGCTGATTACCTTACCGTCAACAACCTGATGGTCGGCTACTTTGTTGAGGGTTTCATCGTAGGCTTTAGTAAGCTCTTCCTTACTGGTTCCTACGGTTGCGCCGTTCTCGAACTCTTCCCAGTTGAAATCTTCGAGTGGCTGTACATTTTTTAAGTTAGACATAAAATTAATTAATTAAAAATTTGAACTAATAAAGTTAGACTTTATATGAATTGAATGGGCTTTTGCGCTGTTTTCACCTCGCCTTTGCCCAAAAGTGGCTGCAAAGGTACTAAAAAAAATAACCTAACTATACGTATGCGCGCGAACTAATTTGTAATTTATGCTTTTTTAACCAAAGACCAAAAAACAAACAAGACGAAAAATATTCCGCCAAAAGCGCTGATTTTCTCAGATTTTTGTTGTACCTTTGCCATGTCATTGATGATTTTGCTTGTCTTGATTTGCAGCACTAAAGTAAGTGAAAATCTGACATGGCCAAATCCTGAGCAACAAAAAGTTGCTCAGGTACTTATAAAGAAAGTTAAACTAAAGTGCTGCGGAATTTAGGTTATTATGAAACGGATTATGAATTGGGTGCTCGCCGCCACCCTCCTTTGCGGCACAAGTGTGTTTACTGCATGTTCATCAGACGATGATGCTACCCCGATCGATAATCTTCCCGAAAAGATTATTGGCAAGTGGATGGTGGATGCACTGGACGGCCAGCCGTGTCCTACCAACCTGAAGGCCGTGATTACATTCTTGTCACCGACGAAGGCATACGGTAGTCTTTCTGATTTCTATAGCGACTCCTGGAACAACCATGCGTCAGCCGACGTCGTCATCGATGGTAATAAAGTGACGCTCACTGCATTCGAAGATGAGCATACCAAACATGTTACGGTGGCAGAGATTCGCTCTATTACAGACAAGGACATGACGTTGAAATCTGATTGGAAAATCTATGTAGATGGTACAATGGTTATTCATGAGGAATATGACAATGAACACTATGTCCGCATAACCAACGACTTTGAAGACGACATCATCGGCACATGGGAGGGCAAGGTGACCAGCTCGGAAGACGATCACACCGACGGCGAGCTACACCGCTGGGAGTACAAGACCGACGGCACCTATGTCTATTATAATAAGATAGGCGATGAGTGGGTGAAGAGCAACGACGCGCTGGCCGAGTACTTCGTCGACGGCACCCTGCTCTGCACCCGCTGGAAGCAGACTGCCGCCAGCGAAGAGCTGCGCGAGTGGTGGGAGATAGAGAGCATCAAGGACGGTGTGATGAAGTGGACGGCCCTGCGTATGCGCGAGGACGGCACAACCTACACCGCCACCTTCCAGATGACCAAGGTGAAATAACTCAACAATCAGTACGAGGACAATTTAGACCCCACCTTTATCACGACTTTCTTATGGTTGTTGACATAAACGCCACGCTGCGTCGGCCTGCCGATGAGACGGCGACCGTCGAGGGTGTACCACGCATCG
>CADBAP010000062.1 GCA_902792685.1 uncultured Prevotellaceae bacterium | reverse complement strand
CCATTCTTCGACGAATCGCGTAATAGGACTGACGGGATGAGAAGCCCGATTCAAGTGCTATTTCCTCTTGTCCCGCCAAATGATGTTCCTTGCGATAACGGTCAGCATGCTGGATACGCAGTTTGTTGACATAGTTGAAGAACCCGCCCATCTCATTCTTGAACACGTATGACACATAGGTGCGGCCATAACTACAGTGTTCGGCCACCTCTTTTACGGTGAGGTGTTGGTTGAGATATTGACGTTCGCCCTCAACGAATTTTTTTATCTCTTTCCTGATAAAATCGACGGTTTCATCGGAGAGGAAGCCTCCCTCATTCCCCTCTTTAGGAGGGAGTTGAGAGTTGAGTGTGGAGTGTGGAGTGTCTCCTGAGGCGTTTTTAGTATCTTGGATATTTTCAATTCCAGCTACACTCTGAAGCACCTGTTCCTCTTGAATCAATTCATCGATGATTGGCTGATATCGGTGTGGATGCAAAATGAGGATAAGCAGGTAGGTGTTGATGCCCATCGACAGCACCAACGTAATACCCATCAGCAACGGACTGTCGGCCACAACGGGCGGCAAGAAGAAGATGAGCGACAGCACGATGAGCACCAATGCCTGTCGAGCCAATCGCGAGGGGAAGTCGCTGGGATTGGAATAACTCTCCTGTTCCACGTTCTTGAGTTGCCAGTAGATCCAATGCAACATCCAGATAACGTAGATGAAGCTGACAACACCGCACGCAATCATGAGGAATACCAGTTTGCTGAGGGTATCGGTATCGGGTGTGATGCCTGGCCACAGTGCCCAACCCCACAACACCGCTGTTGCCGTCGCCAGCACTGCCTGTATCAGGTATCCAGGTTTCCTCCACGCATACCATTTCTTTACCGTTCCGAAATAGCAGAACAGCATCTGTGCCCCATAGAAAGGTATCATCACCAGCAGATAGGTCTTTGTGAAGAGCCACGCCCTGGGTTCCAGCGGATGGATGACAAAAGGCAACAGGACGGCGAACGACAGGTAACAGAGGGTTGCTGTGGTTCGCGCAGGGTAATAATATTTCACGTTCAGGTGGTAAGGCTTGCACATGTGGAACCATCTCGTTGCCGCAAAAATCATGCAGGAGACGATGAATCCGAACAATGTCAGTCCATAGAAATACTCGATACTATTCATACATATAATGAAGAATTGAGCATAAACCTTCGTTTTCTTTCTGCAAAGATAATCATTTCATCAATAAAATATCTGAAGAATCGTGCGAAAAAAACATGTTTTAACCTTTCATTTGAACTAATAATGACATTTTTTGAACGTAAAATATACAATTTTTCATTTTATGAACTAAATCTTGCATCTTTGTATTGAAATATTCGTTGTGATAAAAAATATCTTTTTATCTTTGCAAACCCAAAAGGGTAAAAAGCTAAAAAAATAACTAATTACAAACTAAAAATAACTAGCTCTATGATGAAGACGAGATTATTTAAAACGTTTATCATGTTGCTGTTCGTACTGCCCGGATGGGCCTACGACAAGGACTATTCTCCAAATGAGAAGAATGCGTCAAACGGCATGATTCATTTGTGCATTAACGGTGATGAAGATGACTGGCCTGATTGCGAGAGCGATTTTTTAAACAACCAGTTTTACACGATTTCATTTTTCGACAATGCGTCGGGACGATGGTGTTATGAGTTTTACATTCGCCAGTATGAACCGAATGCCCACGATAGCGAAGGTAAATACAATTCCATTGATACGGACATCCAAGTATGGGTTATGACGAAGGATAGTAAGACTCACACGCTGGGCACAATTGAGAACAACTCTGCTGGTAACATAAAGGATGCCCAGACTAACTATGGTACCCTGAAGAAAAAGGATGGTGCGACTGGTGTTTACCAGTACTACCCTACTACAGAGGTATTGTTGAGTCCGACAAAAGGTTTCAACGGTTTGAAGTTTTCTTTCATGTATAATCACAACAGGAATAACAAGAAAGATAAGGAGTTTTATATTACGATGTACAAAGGCATAAAGGAAGGTATGCACTTTGACTATACCCCCGTGCCTGAAGCCACATTGGAACCTACTACAGACAGCTACATTCAGTTTAATGCCCATAACGTACCTGGTGGTGCTGAGAAGTGTTATTACAATTGGCAGGTCTTGTCGTCTGATGCTTCAAACTATTCCAGTTTCTACAATACAGATTTGACAGCAGCCGGTACGGGCTGGAACAAGGATACGAAGAATAATAAAGATGTCACTGTCGTTGATAACTCCGTACGCTTGTCGCCGAAGAACGGTTATTCAGTATGCTATACCGGTGTTCTTCAGGGTAACGGAAGGAGTGACTTGTATGAGAACCCTTACAACGAGCCTAATCCTACAGCCTGGAATCATTTCAGTAAGACCTTCCCTGCCTATATCTACGCGCAGAACCTACAGGCAACGGAGTTTGACCAATGGAAGAAACAGGTAACCATTTCCTGGACGGCTGTGAGGGGGAAGTGCAGTAACGACCGTTTTGATTTCGGTGATCGCAGTGATGACGGTGAGTGGCATCTGTTTCGTGAGTACAAGGACGGCAACAATATTGTGTCAGAAGATATTGCCCAGTTGAAGGGTACGAAGACCGATTCAGAATTACGTTGTACTGATACGCCACCGGAATACGACCGAACCTATACCTATCGTGTGATATTTGTTCCTACGTATATGAACAAAAGCTCCGACTTCTCCTGGTTTGAGTCTGCCCTGCAACCCACCGTTGACGTATCGACAAACCGACAGGTGAACATTCAGGTGAACCAGGTGAACGACGAAAGCATCTCTGGTATCAAGTTAGAATGGACGTATAACATCCAGCAGAGCGGTTCTACGTTCCGTGTAGAGCGCAGGAGTGAGGATACAGATGCGTGGTCCATCTTGGACGACTCGCAGCAATCTGTCGTAACCTCACAGACCAAAGCTTCTTATATCGACCACAGTCCTGCGAGCAGTTGTGAATTCTACGACTATCGTGTTGTAGCCACCACAATGGGAACGGAATTCATGAGTAACGAGCTGACGAACTGTCATTTACCTGCTGGTACAAAGATTACCGGTATTACTGCCACCAAGGGAACAGAAGAGAAGGTTGTGATTATCAGTTGGACAGTTGACCAGAAGGGAACCACCGACACCTATTTTAATATCGAGCGACGCACGATTAACAACGACAAGGTGAACGACTGGACGAAAGTTGGCGAGACACATGGCGTAGCATCGGAATATACATTTACCGATGAGCGTGTGCAAGCCGGATGCTACTATGAATACCGAGTGATAGCCCATGGTGCCCAGTGTGATGAGCAGGTTGTCCAGAGTGATGAGATGACGACCGTAGGTTTCAGTCAGTCGTCTGGAACCATCACCGGTAACATCAGTTTCGGCACCGGGAATTCTGTGAAGGGTGTTCACATCTCCCTGATCAAGAGTGGAACCGACAGCAATATTCAGCAGTTCTATACCAACTATGTAAATGGTGCAGGTAGCGCCCTGACGTGGACGCCCGATGCATCTCGTTACGGCAATATGCTGACCAGCAGCAAGCCGATGGCTGTTCAACTATGGGCTGCTCCAGTGAGCGGACTGGAATACATGCCTGTATTCTCCATAGACAATGTGATGGAAGTCGGCGTTGCCAAGAAAGGCGACCAATATGAGTTGTGCTATGTGGAAGACGCTGACACGACCAGACTGAATGTGAACGTGACTGCCGACCGTTTCTCACATATCACTGCTTCGTATGGCGGTGATAAATGGACGTTCTATTTGCACAACGGCGACAGTGTGCAGTCGGCAACAGCCACTCCGCATCATACCTGGACGATGGCGAACGATGCTAACCGTTTCTATGCCGGTGCCAGCGGAAGCGGACATTCCTTTACTGGACTCATCGACGAGGTGCGTGTCTGGAACAAGGAACTCGATACTGATGAGATAAGCACCAACTACGACCGCTTGCTTGGCGGTACGGAGAGTGGTCTGATTCTCTACTGGCCATTGGACGAGAACATCAATGGCTATGCGTTCGACATCTCGAAACAAGGTGGTGTAAACAATGAGAACCACGCTACGGTGGATAGCAATGTGCGCCCCTCTTCGATTATCCCTGCTAAGCTTAGTCTTTATGGTCTCACCGATAGTGACGGTAACTACATCATCAAGGGCGTTCCCTTCGATGCTGGTGGTACCAACTATAAGATTGTTCCGGAGTATGGTGTTCACAACTTCAGTCCTACTTCCCGTAACTTGTATATCAGTCCGTCGTCATTGACGGCAAACAATGTGGATTTCACCGACAAATCGAGTTTCCCGATGAGCGGTTACATCTACTATTGCAACACCAACATCCCAGCAAAGGGTATTTACCTTTATATCGACGGCGACCTGGTGACTGCAAACGGTCAGGTTGCACAGACCGATGAAAATGGTTTCTATAACATCTCCGTACCTATCGGAGAGCATTACGTGGAAGCCAAGCAGTCTGGTCACGTTATGGTGAACGATGGACGCTGGCCTACAAAGGGCACTTTCGATTTCCAGGCTCCTGTACAGCAGAATTTCTCCGACTCTACCCTTATGAACTTCTGCGGTCGTGTAGCAGGTGGTGAGATTCAAGACGGCCTGCCCGTAGGTTTCGGCAAGGCGAGCGGTTCCAAGAACAATATCGGTGTGGCAACGATCACCCTTGGATTGAACAACCCGAACCTGAGTTTCAACTGTGAGGAAGGTACCACCAACGACCGTGATACCACCCGTCCTTTCTATGCCCAGAACCCTGACACCATTAAGAGTACCACATGGGCTGGAGAAGGCACATCGTCGAGGTACATCTATATCAAGACAGACCCTGAAACAGGCGAGTTCTCCGCGATGCTTCCTCCTTTGAAATATAATGTTACCGATATCAAGGTTGCGACGAACGACGAAATATCATTCAGTTCGTTGCCTGAAATAGACCTCACAAATTGCATCGCCTTTAAGGTGGACACCCTGATGAACCTGGAAGCCAGAAACGAAGGCAGCGACGATGCCGTTGTCATCAATTCCTATAAATATAGCCAGAAGATGGTTCAGACGTGGTTCACCACACCAACCTTAGAGATTACCGATGGCAATGACGAACTGAACATCGGAGCATTTGGATTGAGAGAGTATTATGGATATGAAGACGAATATGGAGTTGTTGACAGCATTGAGGTCTATAAGGCTAATGCCGACAATACCCCGTTGTATCTCTACGACTATCCTATATACAAGATGCTAGATATATATACCTATAATATCAAGGGTTATGAGAAATATACGAACTACGATGATGCAGAGCCTGTTGACGACATCATCCCGATGAAGGATCAGGTATTGACGGTAGAGAACGAGATGAGTTCCGACCAGCGCATCATGGTCAAGGACAGTCTGGAACTCGACATGAAGCAAGGCAGTGTGTATAATCTGCAAGCCAACCAGTTGGTATTGGACAGCATCGGACAGTTCAGATACCAGTGGACGGCAGGTCTGCCCAACACCGTCTCTCCCTATACCCGTCATATTGGCATCACCTACAAGCGCAACGACCGCACCTATTCATGGGACGGTATCGACGCGATGGTATTCGGTAGCTTACCTTTGGGCAACAACTTCGTGACCAAAGGTCCTGACAACGTACTGATGGTGCTGCGCGATCCGCCAGGCAGCAACTCCAGCACCTCATGGGTTTCTGGTAAGACCAAGACCAAGACCACGAAGAAAGTAAACTCCGGTGTCGGCAACTTTGGTGTTTTGGCAGAAATCCTAACTGGCGCCGGTCTGACAACAGCATCCGGTGTGGGATTTGCCATTATCAGTCAACAGAAAGCTGCTACGGTATCACACTTGGGCTTAGACCTTAGCATTACTGGTACAGACAACGAGTCCACCGTCTATACGATGACGAATTCGAGAACCATCTCCACCAGCAACAACAAGGAGTATGTGGGTGCCAATGGCGATGTATATATCGGTGTAAGTACCAACCTGTTGTTGGGCGACTGCAAGAAGGTGGGCTTCTTCCGTGACGGTCCTGCCGACAACACCTTTGCCGTGAAAGATTCGATGGCAGTCAGCGTGAGCGACAGTGTTTCTACAACTTTCATGTATTCGCAAAGAGAGATAGAGACAAAGCAGATACCAGAATGGGAGGCAATGCGCGCGCAGCTGCTGATTCCCGTCGCATCGAAGGCTGAAGCAGAATCATATCCGAACCCCACGAACGAGAGTCTGTATGTCACTTGGCAAGACATCAATAGCGACGAGTGGATTGCCGACGAAAACTATATGCAGATTCCTCCGAAGGACAACCACTTCGAGGAAGACATGGTGAACTACTACACGCAGCAGGTAAAAGCATGGAAGAAAGTCATGGAGAACAACGAGGCAGACAAAGTCAGGTCCATGAGTTCATCATCCAAGCTGTACTCCGATAAGAAGAACTTCTCTTTCGATACGGGAGCTTCCTACAACTACACGGAGAGAAACGATACCACCGAGACCGATCTGACACAGTTTGATTACTCTGTGATGGGAAAGGGAGATATCAAACTGGGCACATACCTCAGTGCTGGAGCCACCTTCGGTATCAATCTTTCCATCAACGCTGCAGTCGGATACAAGGGCAGCTATACAACGGGAGACTACGATGACAACTACACTGATTATGCACAGTTCACCTATAATTTCTCTGACAGTAATATCGGTGCCGACTATACCATTGACTCCTACAAGTCGCTGGCTGGCTGGACCGATGTATTCAGCGTCCTCGGCGGACAGACCTACTGCCCGTATGAAGGGGAGGTAAAAACGAAATATTTCGAGCCTGGAAAGCATACACTGAGCAATGCTACGGCAAAGATGCAGAATCCTCAGATCCGTATCTCGAACGGCAAACAGGAACCGTCGTCACACGCTGAGATGCTGGACGTTCCTACCGGACAGCCGGCATACTTTACGCTGACACTTGCCAACGATGCCGAGACCGATATGGGTATGACATTTGTACTGGGCGAGAAAGACGGCACGAATCCTAACGGTCTGCAGTTTACCATCGACGGCGTACATTTCAATAGCGGCCGTTCACTCTATATCCCTGCTAACAGCACCGTTGTCAAGACACTGGAGGTACGCCAAAGCGATACGTCTATCTTAGACTACGAAGATGTCATGCTGACCTTTGCCTCATCCTGTCAGAATGACTTGACAAGCGTAAACGGTGTCATCATGGACAAGTGTACGTTAAACGTGCACTTCAAACCAAGCTCATCACCTGTCACCCTTGATGCTGATGCCTTTGTCGTGAACACCGTTACGGCAGGCGAACTCAAACTCACACTTACCGACTTCGACCGCAACTTCCAGGGAATAGACCGCATGGGAGTAGAATACAAAGCTGACGGTGGTTCATCGTGGACGGAAGTCCAGGCATATGTCTTCAAAGAGGAAGATGTGAAGAACGAGGAAATCGTAGTTCCTGAAAAGGGCGATGTGACGCTGAAGATCGACATGAGCGACAACAACAGCTATCCTGACGGCACCTATATCTTCCGTGCCTACACGGAGACGCTCTACGGTACGGAACACGTACGTGTGTATAGTGAAGAGGTACAGGTAGTAAGAGACATGATCCGTCCGACGGCCTTAGGAACACCCCATCCTACCGATGGTATTCTGCATCATGGCGATGACCTGATGGTTGAGTTCAACGAGGATATTGTACCTGGGTATGTGAATGCATCGAATATTCAGGTGACAGCCAAAGTGAACACGCAGCCGACAACGCATGAGGTAAGCCTGCACCTAAGCGGTGAGGAACCGACGGCACATACAGAAACCGACCTCTACATGCGTGGCAACAGTACCGTCGGCATGTGGCTGAAATATACAAAGGGCGGAACCATCTTCCGTCACTGTGCCGGCAGCAATGCGTTGATCATCGGTATCGATGAAGAAGGCCATATCAAACTGTCCAGAAGTTCTGACACACCTTTTATCTCAGAGGCGGTTGTACCGATGGACAAATGGGTATATTTTACCTACTCATACAACGAGGAAACAACGGCGGTAGATATACTCATGCAGTATGATACTGAAACAAAAACCTATCACGCTGTATTAGGCGAGGGACGCAGCTTAGAGCAGGTTGTCTATGCCGACGACAAACGTCTGTTCCTGGGTGGTGACGGTATGGAAGGCGACATCCACGACCTATGTATCTACAGCATCACCCGCGATGTAAATGAGATGGCATCCGAGAAATATGCCGATAAGGATGTATATAGAGCCGGACTGATGGCACATTGGCCTATGGACGAAGGTCAGGGAACAACAGCCCGCGACCTGCGCAACAATGCTCACCCGATGATGTTGTCGGCTCCCAACTGGCGCATCGACAACGTCAACTATGCTGCTACGGTGGATGCTACTAAGCAGCAGCACTTAGACCTGGATATTAGCAGAGCCACTACCGACGATAACGGCAGCTACGTTCTGGAGTTCTGGTTCAAGGCCTATGAAGACCTGAAGGATAAGACCATCTTCCAGCTGGGTACTGATGAAGATAATATCATCCGCCTGTTTGGAAAGGAAACGGGCGAGCTGACACTGCAATATGGTGCTTATCTCACGCCTGTTACAACAACTGATTTCGATGCGACGACTGGCTGGCACCACTTCGCCCTGAACGTGATGCGAGGCTCAACGGCATCGGTGATGATCGACGGCAAGCGTACAGCGGTATTCTCTGAAGACGATGTGCCTCCAGTAGAAGGTGCTAAACTGGTACTGGGTGCAGGCTTCACCGTTCCTGATGCAAACACGACTGAATATACGGGGTATATGTCTGGTGCATTCGATGAGGTACGTCTGTGGCATGGACTGATGAATCCTGAAATCATCCTGAGTAATATGTATCACACCCTTGACACACTGACAGCAGGACCGCAAGGTCTGACCGTCTATTACCCCATGGAGGCAAATACAACGGTCAGCGGTGTTGAGACCAAAGCACCGTCAGACAAAGACCTGGCACCCAACCAGACACAAGACGGACAGATGTCAGGAGTCTATGACCTGGCTGCGTTTACACAAAATTCAGCACCGTTGAAGAATACGCCTGAGATGCAGACCGTGAACAATACAGCAACGGTTTCCGACCGCAAGATTGTAATTACGCTGCAACCCAATTCGCTGAGCGAGATCGAAGGTACGACACTGGATGTGAGCGTGACCAAGATATTCGACAAGAACGGCAACACCTCACTGCCTGTCACCTGGCAGGTATATGTCCACCAGAACACCCTGAACTGGGAGAAAGACTCTGTGAACATCGTGAAGCCATACGGCGAAGAGGCAACATTCGACGTTGTCATCAAGAACACGGGTAACTCGACGGAGATGTATCGCGTGAAGAATCTTCCTACATGGCTGACTGTCGAAAGCAGCGAGGGATCACTTGCCCCTGAAGCTGAACAGATTATCCGCTTCCAGGTAGATAAGAAGGCAGCTATAGGTCATTACGACGTGAGCCTGTCGCTGATAGGCAACAGCGGCATCAGCGAACCGCTGCGCGTAGTGATGTTCGTCAAAGGTGAGGCTCCCGACTGGACGGTTGACACTAACAAATACGAAGACCACATGAGCATGGTTGCACAGGTACTGATCAACGGTGTGGTCAGCGAGAATGCCGACAGCCGTCTGGCAGCCTTTATCGGCAACGAGTGTGTGGGTGTGGCAACACCAGAGAAGGCACGTGGTTCCTTCTTCATCCCGATGACCATCTACGGTTCCACCAAAGAGCACAGCTACAAGACGGTACAGTTCAAATACTGGGATGGTGCCACAGGTATTACCTATACCGGTATGGAAGCTGATCCGAAGATTCTCTTTATGAAAGACAGCATGAAGGGCAGCTACAACTATCCTGTACTCATCAAGAACACGGATGAAATCAGCCAGGCCCTATCGCTGCCGTCAGGATGGAACTGGATATCGTTCTATGTGAATCCAGCCAATGGTGTTGATGGTATCATTAACATCAGCGGATTGACAGAAGGCGACGTAATCAAAGACCGTACACACGTCAGCTACTACGACGGTTCGGCCTGGAGCTTTGGAAGCTTGTCAGATATTCAGGTGGGCAACATGTACAAGATGAATGTACAGCAGCCTGTAAACATCGAACTGCAAGGAAGCTACTGCAAGCCGTCAGAGACACCGGTAACGCTGGAGAACGGTTGGAACTGGATTGGCTATACGCCTACCAGTGCCCTCGACATCAACGAGGCGCTGAGCGGAACGGGTGCTGTGGAAGGCGACTATATCAAGTCGAAGACCGCCTTTGCAATCTATGGTCCTTACGGATGGGAAGGCAACCTGAAGGCATTAGAACCTGGCAAGGGATACATGATGTTCACACAGGTTATGGAAACTCATACCTTCACCTATCCTGACGTAAGCAATAATAGTAATAGTAGGGAGGCAAGGGTAATGAGTAAGGAGGATTACGTCTTCCATCCTGCAAACAGCAATCAGTATCCTGACAACATGTCGATGGTTATCAAGCTGGTTTACGATGCACAGGCGGTTGATACCGCTGAGGTTGCTGCCTTCATCAATGAGGAGTGCCGCGCTACGACAAAGGCTACCAACGGACTCTACTACCTGATGATACCTGGAGAAGGATATGGCGACAATATCGAGCTGCGCACCGTCTTCAAGGACAAGGTGATTACCATTGACAAGTCTCAGGTCTTCGAGAGTGACGGCAATATCGGTCTGCCTTGGAACCCGTACGTCATCGACTTGGGCAACGCTCTGGGCATCAGCTCTGTCAACAGCGACGGCATCGATGATCCTGATGCAAGATTCTTCCTGCCAAACGGTATCGAAGTCGATAAGTCGATGCTCCATAAAGGACAAGTATATATCGTGAAGTACGGAAACGGAAAGACCGTGAAGTACAGGAAATAAACACCTCCCCCTCCTTTCCTCCCCTTTCCTCCCCTAAGTCTGAACAAATAAGGAGTAAGGAGTAAGAAATAAGAAGTAAGGAGTAAGGAGTAAGAAGTAAAGAAGTAAGAAATAAGTAATTATGAAAAAAAGATTTATATTATCCATCGCGGCAATGCTGCTGATGATGCCGCAAGTTCTAAAAGCTGACGGCTTTCCCCGTTACTATGAACTGGTGCAGGAAACCGAGGATTTGGAAAGTGGAAAATACTACATCATTGCCGCTGTACCAGATAATTTAGAAAGTCTAACAAACCGTATTGCATATAACGGCATTAATACGAATAATCATTACGGAAGCGCAGACAGGGTATCTGTACCTGCCACATATATCATTGATATTGGAAGTACAGAAAAACATGCTGTTCCTTTGAAGTTCATCCAAAATGGAGAGAAATGGAATCTCTATGACGAGACGGCTACAGAAGGGAGTCAACTCATTGGCGTGAATACTAGCACCTCTGGTGATGACCAACACTATCTTTTAGCAGATGCTAATACCGAATCCGACAAAACCTGGAATCTTTGGCATATTACAGTTAATTCAAGAATCGCAACTATCCAGATTCAGAAGTCGAACAATATATATTATATGAGATACGATTCCAACAACTACAATGATCCAACGAGTTTTTTCAGAGTATACAGTCTGACTGATAATAAACTAAGAGTCATGCTGTACAAGGAAATGGAAACTGTAAATGCTGATACATACTATATTGCCCCTGATCCTGGTACACTTGGTACGCTTTACTACAGCAACAAAGTGCTGATGGTACCCGAAGGTGTTACAGCAAAAACCTATATACTAGGGGAGAACAAAGACAAGGTCTACAGCCACGTAGCATATGCACCAGGGGATTTTATACCTGCTAACTCTGCTGTCGTTTTGCATGGAACCTCTAATGAAAACAAAACCTATACCTTCCCTGTGACGACTCGCCATACCCCTACCCGCGATCCTGACAACATTTTGCTGGGCCTTGACAATGGTGGTACTACTACAACTGGCGTCGAAGCTGAAGATGCAAATTATTATTTCTATAAGTTGACCACCAAAAACGGGAAGAATCCAGGTTTTTATTGGGGTAATAATGGAGATCCGTTTACGACAATAGCCCATAAAGCTTATCTCGCTGTCAATAAACTTACTGCGGCAAAGATACAGGCCTTCCTGTTGGATGGCAATACTACTCCAACGGCTATCACGACACCCATCTACGAAGCACCTGCTAACGATGCTGTCTATGACCTCACTGGTAGAAAAGTAAATTCATCACAAACTCTGCGCAGAGGTATTTACATTACTAATGGTAAAAAGTTTGTTGTAAAATGATTGTTATGAAAAAAGAAAGTTATATTCGTCCCCAATGCAAGGTACTTGTCCTTGAAGCCCTTTGTCAACTTGCGGTAAATAATTCCAATGGTGACGAAATACAAATGTCCAAAGAACATTCGTTTACCTTGGAAGAAGAAACCACAACGGGATGGGAGAATGAATAAAGCCTCCCTAAGGGAATACAAAATAATAAAGGGATGATAGAGTTTCTATCGTCCCTTTATCATTAGAATTTCTTGAAATACAGTCGCAGCATGTCGGAGCGCAGAATCATCCTGCTGCTGCTCAGAGCCTCAACCGTATACGATTCCTCCAGATCGTTGATACCATATGGCTGCAAGATCGTAATATCGGTAATCTGCTCGTCGCCAATTTCACGATTGTTATAACGGGCATCATACAATGACAAGGTTCCGTTTTCATGCTTGTAGCGGAACATGACATACTCTACTTTATCCACATCACGGGCTTCAAGGATGGCTCCCTGCACCGACCAAAAGACGGGGGCTTTC